>DULU01000082.1 GCA_012840225.1 Bacillota bacterium | reverse complement strand
CTGCCGGCGGCCACAGGGAGAACGGCCGCCGTTTCGGTCCCGGAGGCGGAAGTGGGGTCTTTCCGGGAAGAGGTGCCGAGCTCTCCCCCGTCACCTCCGCCTTTGCTCAGCAGCATGAGCAGGACCCCGGCCAGCGCCAATATGAGCAGGTTGCGGCCGGTGGCCGCACTCAAGAGCGGCGGCAGGGCTCCGGTGCGCTCTTTGGCCTGTTCTCCCCCCTGCTCCCTTTGGTCCTTGGCTGGAGTTTGAGGAAACCATTTAGCCCAAACATCGGAGAAGCGAGACAACTTCTTTCCTCCCTTGACGCCCTCGCGGTTTTTGCCGGCATGAAATATCGGTCTTCTACTCCATATGCACCACTATCTCTGCAGGTGGGACGCCCAGCACCGCACCCGCTATGCGTTGCACTTTTCCGGTGAGCTGCTCCAGGTCGGCACCAGGCACCGCTTTGATGGTGATCGCCGGCCGCTCGCCCGGCCGGGTGACGACGGCCTCCTCCACCTGGTCGACGGCGAGTAGGAGAGCGACGAGCTCTCCGGTCCCGGCTTGTGCCGCTGCTCCCCAAGCTTGTGTCGTCTCCCCGGCTATTGCTGTTTCCCCGGCGTCTTCCGCCGCCCAGCGCTCAAGCACTCCGGCCAAAGCTTCTTCAGCAAGACGTACGCCTTTGGCTGTCGGATCTTCCTCTTTGGTCCAGGCCGAATTCCCGGCCGGGACGGCAGCGTCCAGTTCCACAAAGAGCAACGATTCCAGCCAGTCGGCGCCCTTCCATAAATCCGCCGCAGGGGTGATCATAGCGACGATCACCACCAAGCCCAGCACCATCTTCACATAGCGGCGCAGATCACCGGCCGGGAGCAGCACTTCGGCCACTGTGGCAAAAAGGATGATAAAGATCAGCTGGCGCATCCACAGGCCGATCACAGCGGCGCTCCCTCCTTTTCTCTCCTCGCTCACCTGATGAAAGCGGTCACATTGCCCAGATTGATCAAGGTGGTCAGCGTCAGGAAAAACATCAGCCCCACGGTGAGCACCCCGGCCAGCACCAGTGCCAAGCCGTTGCTCAGGGCCACCATCACTTCCACCAGACGGCTGTCGCTGATGGGTTCCATCGCCGCCGTAGCCGCCCGGAAGATGAGCAAGATGGCGCATATTTTAAGCACCGGCAAAGCGGTGATAAAAAAGACCGTCAACAAGCCGAAAGTGCCGATGGTATTTTTGATCAGCATGGAACCGCCGGCCACCACTTCCACCGCCTCAGCCATGCGGCCCCCGATCACCGGGACAAAGGTGCCGGTGAAAAATTTGATCGTCTTCAAGGTCAAACCGTCGCTCACCGGCGCAATCGCCCCTTTAATGGTGAGGACGCCGAAAAAGATGATAAAGAGCAAGCCCAGAAGGATAATGCTCCACTGCCGGACGACCCCGCCCAGCTGTTTGAGGGGAAACTCCTTAGATAAGGAGCCGACGGCCGAGAGAACCGCTGAAAGCAGGATAAGCGGGAAGATGAGGTTTTTGGTCAGGGTGGCCACGGTGTTGACCGTGATAAAAAGCAGGGGCTGAAACACTGTGGCTGTGGTGACGCCACCCACCGCTGCCAGCATGGTCAGCATCAAAGGCAGGATGGCATGCATGAATCCCACCATACTTTCCACCGCCTCCTCAGCCAGACCGACGGCCGTCCGGAAAGACTGCAGGGAAAGATAGAACAAGGTGATGAACACCAGTATAAAGGCGGTTTCTGCCGCACCCGGATTTGGGAGGGCCGAGGCCAGCGCCTTGAGGAGAGCGCTGAACACCGCCAGCAAAACCAACTGCCCTAGCAGACGGGTGTTGTGAGTGATCTCCCTGGTCAGACCGGAGGCCAGGCGGCGCAGGAGCGACGGCAGGTCAAACTGCCGGCGGCCTTCGGGAGCGACGACCATCTGCTTCAGATCGAAAGGACCGAGCTCTTCCCGCAACTCCGCCTGGAGGTTTTGCAGATAGGCAGCCACGCTGCTGGTATCCAGCAGATTGAGCTGGGTTTCCACCACCTCGATTAGGTGGCGGCGCTCTTGGTCATAGGAATTATATATGGATGAAAAGTCTGCCGCCCCGGCCTGTCCCGCCAGGCAAAGCGCCAAAAGGAGAGTTAAGAGCGCCACCAGGAGGATGAGGAGCACCGTGACCATTGCGGCTCTTTTTTTCGATTCCGCTCTGTGTTTTTTCATGGCAGAATCCCCATCAGGGCCTCCAGAATGCCGGCCACCACAGGAGCGGCCAGCAACAGGATGAATACTTTGCCGGCCATCTCCACCATGTTGGCCACCGTATCTTCCTTGGCGTCCCTGGCGAGCTGGGCGCCGAATGAGGCCAGATAACCGATGCCGATGGCCCGCAGGATGAGGGAGGTGTAGGCCGGCTTGATCTCCGCCTGCCGGCCGAGATCCACAAAGAAGGCCACCACCTGGCGCAGGGGCACCAGGAGCACCGCCAGCATCAGCAGCATGAAGCCCATACCCAGTTGGGCGGCGAAAGCTCCGTGAGCCGCCGACCGCAGAAAGCCCAGGAGTATGGTCAGCACCAGGGCGATGGCGACGATGCGCACCATCTCATCCACGGCCCTCTTCCTCCCCGTTTCCGGCTCTACCACCAGTGGAACACATTTTCCACATCGGCAAACAGCCGCGCAATCATTTGTACCAGCCAGATCAGGACGATGATCACCCCGGCCAGGGAGAGCATCTGCGCCTGTTCCTGTTTGCCGGCCTGGGTCAGGAAGATGTTCAACACCGCCACCACAATGCCCAAACCGGCGATTTTATAAATAGCCGTTATATCCACACCCATCACCTCTTCAGCAGAGGAGTAAAGCGGCCGTCAGACCGCCACAGATCCCGAGATAACGCCACAGACGCACAGTGCCGTCCAGTTTGGCGCGTCGCTCGTCCCGCTCCTGGATCAATAATTTCTGCACCAACTCCAGGTGCCTGACTACTTCCGCCGCCTGCCAGGGACCGAAAGCTGCCTCCAGCCGGCTCAATATCCCCGGCAGGCGGCCGTCCAGTCTTTTTCTCCGGCACCAGCGCCCGACCACCCGCCGCCAGGCCGGACCGGCGGCCATGCCGGGAACAGCCAATTCCTCCGCCATCCCGGCAAAAAGCTCGGCGGCGGCCGGTGCCGCTCCGGCCGCCCGGCGCATGGCTGCGGCCAGATCGGTAGCCAGATAATCGATCTCCGCCCGCAGCACCAGAAGCCCCACCAGCAGATTTTCCAGCAGATCGAGCTTATACCGTTCCCAGGCGGCCGCCCTCTCCCCGAGCAGGCCGGCGGCCACTACCAGCAGCAGGGCACCCAAAAGCGTCAAACCCGGCTTCCTCCCACGGCAGTAATGGCTGCAGAAATGGCCGGCATCGGCCTTATATTATGGCCGCCTGCGGCTTTGGAAAGGGTGAAAACCCCCTCCAGCGTACCGGGTCCCCGGCGCCGGCTCAGGAAGACCAGCCGTTCCAGGCCGCCGGAGCGCACCAGTCGCTCAATCACCGGGCGGCGACATATGTCCTCGCCGCTCGCCCCATGGGCGGTGACCACCAGGGTGATGCCGCAATGCAACGCTTCCTCCAGGGCGCGACCGTCGGCCTCGCTCCCGATCTCATCGGTGATCAACACCTCAGGCGACATCGCTCTGATCAACATCATGATGGCTTCGGCTTTGGGGCAGCCGTCCAGGACGTCCGTGCGCCGGCCCACATCCAGCTGAGGCTCGCCACGGTAGCAGGCGGCGATCTCCGATCGCTCATCGGCAATGGCCACCTTGCACCCGGGCAGGCCCAACGCCTCTACTCCGTTCGAAATCTGCCGGGCCAGATCGCGCAGGAGGGTGGTTTTGCCGCTGCCGGGAGGGGAAACGATCAGGGTGTGGCACAGCCGTCCCTCCGCAAGTAAGCCGGGCAATATTTTATCGGCGGCGCCTTTGATTTCTCTCGCCAGGCGCAGATTGAAGCCGCCGATATGTTTAATGGTGCGCACTTCTCCACCTGAAAGCACCGCCTCTCCCGCCAGGCCCAGGCGGTGACCGCCCGGCAAGGTGATATACCCCCGGCGCACCTGCTCGGCATAGGCATAAAGCGAAGCCCTGCTCACCGCCTCAAGGAAAGCCGACATCAACGGTTCGCTGCAGCTGATGGCGCCCTCGGGCGTCCGGGCCACCCCCGAGGGACCGAGGAAAAACTCCCGGCCCCCGCTTACAGCCGCCGCCGGCCGGCCGCGCCGCAGGCGCACCTCTTCCAGGCGATTTTGCACGGACGGCGGCAGCGCCGCCAAAGCATCCTTCAGCACCGGCGGGAAATAGTTCAGTACCTCTTCCAGCGATGAATGCATACCAGGCTGTCACCACGCTTGCGGCCTATCGCGGCCGATCGTAACCTATCGTTTCAGTACAACCTATGCCTTGTCTCCCGGCGGGCAGAACAAAAAAATGGACCGGCCCAAACTAAAGCCGATCCATTTTGTGATCTATACAGGAAAAACCTAGGCCGCTTGCCGGAGCTCAGCCTGAGGTATTGTTGGTGCCGTTGTTTTGCCTGTTTATGTCGTCTTCGGAGTTGACGGTGTGGTTTTTCCGTTTGCCCCGGCTTTCTTCGGCCGCAAAGACCAAAGCGCCGCATTCGGGACAGGAGATGGCGGCCTCGGGATCATAAAGGAAGCCGTCTTCGATGAAGACGCTCTCCCCGCAATGCGGGCACTCCATCTCCAGGAGGTCGTCGTCTTCATCGTCTTCATCCTCATCTTCTTCGTCGTCGAAATCCTCATCGTCCTCGCCGAAGACTTCGCCTTCCAGATCATAAAGATCGCTGTCGATCGCCTCTACATGCTCCTCCAGCTCTTCAACGGTGGTATTCAGCTCTTCCAGTTCATCGGCCAGCTGATCGCATATGGCCAGAAGCGTCTCCCACACGGTCTTCGCTTTGGCATCCTGACCATAAAACTCGGCTCCTTCGATCACCCCGCGCAAATAGGCGATGCGCTCTTTGATTTCCACCTCTATCCGCCTCCCTGTTCATTTTGCCCGAAAGCCAAGGCACCTAATCACACCCTGGACAAGTATTCCCCGGTGCGGGTATCCACTCTGATCACATCGCCCTCGTTGACGAAGAGCGGCACCTGCACCACCACACCCGTTTCCAATGTGGCCGGTTTGGTGGCTCCGGAGACGGTGTCGCCCCGCACTCCGGGTTCGGTTTGCACCACGGCCAGTTCCACAAAAGTAGGCAGATCGACACCGATGGCTTGTCCCTGATAAAACTGGATGCCGATGGTCATGTTGTCTTTCAGCCATTTGGGCGCATCGCCCAGGTTTTCCGCACTCAGGGTCAGCTGCTCATAGCTTTCGGTGTCCATAAAGGTGAATTCATCGCCCGAGCGATAGAGATACTGCATATCTTTGGTTTCGATATGCGCCCGGTTCACCTTTTCCCCGGCGCGGAAGGTCACTTCCCGCACCGCCCCGGTCTTGATGTTCTTCAGTTTGGTGCGCACAAAGGCGGCCCCTTTTCCCGGCTTCACATGCAGGAACTCAATGACCGACATGAGTTCGCCGTCCACCTCGATGGTTAAGCCTGTCCTTAAATCGTTGACTGAGATCATCCTGTTGCCCCCTATTATCTTAGCCTTTATTAAAATCGCCAAAGAAAGGCCGCTTTACGCATGGCCGGCCGTCACCCGACTACCAAGAGTTCCTTGGACGATTTGGTCAACACCCGGCAACCTTTCTCTTCGACCAATACCAGATCTTCAATGCGTATGCCGCCCCAGCCGGGCAAATAGACCCCCGGCTCCACGCTGCAGACCATGCCCGGCTGCAGCATCACCTCCGAGGTGCGGCTCAGGCGGGGAAATTCCTCATGCACTTCCAGCCCTATGCCGTGCCCGAGGCCGTGCCCGAAGTTGGCCCCGTAACCGGCGGCCTGGATGATTTCCCGGGCAGCGGCATCCACTTCCCGGCCGGTTTTGCCGGGCGTCACGGCCTCAATGCCGGCCAGTTGCGCCGTCAACACCAGGTTATACAGCTCTCTCTGCCTGGCATCACAATGCCCCACGGCCACCGTGCGGGTGATATCCGAACAATAGCCGGCATAAATCGCCCCGAAATCCATGGTCACCAGATCTCCGGCGGCGAGGCGACGCTCCGAAGGCCGGCCGTGCGGCAAGGCTCCCCGCGGTCCGGAGGCCACAATAACCGGGAAGGCTGTCCCCTCGGCTCCGGCCCGTCTCATATAATACTCCAATTCCAGAGCCAATTCCCGCTCCGGAATGCCGGGTTTTATCATATCAATGATGTGGGTGAAGGCGACGTCGGCCAATTCTACGGCCCGGCTCAGGGCGGCGAGTTCCGCCTGGTCTTTGCGGCCGCGCCCGGTTTCCACCCAATTCTCTACCCCCAACCATTCCACCTGCGGGGCCAGCTCCCCCAGCTTCTGATAATTTTTATATGTGGTGTGGCGACTGTCGAAACAGCCTTTACGCACCGCCAGATTGGCACACAAAGCGGCGATGCCTTTGTGGATCTCTTCCACCTCCACCACTTCCACCTCGGGGGGAGCCTCTGCCCCGGCCTGCTCGGTATAGCGGAAATCCACCAGGAGCCACGCTTTCTCCCGGCCGATCACCACGGCTCCGCTTGAACCGGTGAAGCCGCTGAGCCAGCGGCGATTGGCGGCCGCGCTGCTCCAAAAGAGTTCCGCCCCGGCTCCGGCCAGGTGCTCTCTCACGGAATCCAGGCGTCTTTTATACACTAACTGCTCCTCCTTCCGCAGAGCTGCACCAAACCCAACACGGCCAGGTAATAACCATATCCGCCCAGGCCGGCGATCTGTCCTACGCACACCGGAGCGATGAGCGAGCGGTGGCGGAATTCTTCCCTGGCGCTGATGTTGGTGATATGTACTTCTATGGCCGGCAGGCCCACTGCGGCGATGCAATCGCGCAAAGCCACGCTGGTGTGGGTGTAGCCGCCGGGATTGATGATCAGGCCGTCGGCCCAACCGGCTGCTTCCTGGATGGCGTCGATGAGGCCGCCTTCATGGTTCGACTGGACAAAGCGCAGCTCGACGTCTAGCCCGGCACAATTCTCAGCGAGCATGGAGTTGATCTCCGCCATGGTTTCGGTGCCGTATAGGTGAGTCTCCCGCCGGCCCAGGAGGTTGAGATTGGGACCGTGCACGACCAGAAATTTCAGCTTAGCCATGATCTAGTTGCCCACTCCTTTCGCCGTTTTTACAAGCCTGCCTGCCAGGAGAGCGCCTGTGCCAACTCCTCGGGGGAGACCGGCACCCCGGCTTGCGCCCGGCCTAAAGCGGTCAAAAGTACCAGACGGAGTTGCCCGTCCTTCACTTTTTTGTCCCGGCCGGCGGCCGCCACCACGGCCTCAATGGGCAGATCGGGGGCCGCTACCGGCAATCCCGCTCTTTTCAGCAAATTCAAAAGCCGCTCCAGTACCCCGGCCGGCAGACCGCGGTTGACCGAGAGGTGAGTGGCCGTCACCATGCCGATGGCCACGGCCTCTCCATGAGTATAGCGACTGTAGCCGGTGACGGTTTCCACCGCATGCGCCACCGTGTGGCCGAAATTCAACAGTTCTCGCCGTCCCTTGGCTTCCGTCTCGTCCTCTTCGACCACGGCGCTTTTAATACGGCAGGAATCGAGGACACATCTGGCCAAAGCGGCGCTGTGGTATGACAGGACGGCCGGCAACTCCTCCTCCAGAAAAGCAAAGAGCGGTGCGTCGGCAATCAGGCCGTGCTTGATCACCTCTGCCAATCCTGAAAGCAGTTGGCGGGAAGGCAAGGAAGACAAGGCGGCCATGTCGGCGACGACCGCCGCCGGCTGGTAGAAAGCACCGACCAGGTTTTTACCTTCTTCAAGGTCTATAGCCACCTTGCCGCCCACGGCGGCATCCACCTGGGCCAAAAGGGTGGTGGGCACCTGGACGAAGCGGACCCCGCGCAGGTAGGTGGCGGCGGCCAAGCCGGCGAGGTCTCCCGTCACCCCGCCGCCGACGGCGATCACCACCGAACTCCGCTCCAGCCTGGCCTGGGCACAAGCCTTGTAAAGTCCGGCCAAAACTTCCAGATTTTTACTGCGTTCGCCGGCCGGGAACACACACTGGCGGCATTCCCAGCCGGCCCGCGCCAGGGCCAAAAATACTTGTTCGCCATATAAAGGCCAGGTGTTGCTGTCTCCCACCACCAAAGCCTTGCCCTTGTGGCCGGGGATATAGCGATCTATATCGGCCAGGAGCCCGGTGCCGACGGTGATCTGATAACTGCGTGCTCCCAAAGCCACCCCGGCAACGGCCAGGGGCCCGAAGCGCTCCGTGCCGCGCCACAATCTCAGGAGGCGGCCGGCGATCTCGGCGGCCGGCGCGGCGGCGTCGACCACCAGATGGGCGACGGCATAAAGTGGCAGGCGGCGGCGCCATAATTCTTCAATCTGTTCTTTCTTTCCGGCCAAAAGGGGCCTGGTCCCGGGGGTGTGACCGGTGCGCGCCAGAAGCAGTTCCAGGCCGGCATGCAGCCAAACCACAAAGCAGTTTTTCTTTAAGGCTTCCAAGGTGGCCGGGTCGGTGACGGCTCCTCCGCCGGTGGCAATCACCAATCCTTCTCCGGCGGCCGCTTCCTGGGTGAGCCTACTCTCCAGCCGGCGAAAATAGGCTTCGCCCCGCGTCTCGAAGATGGCCGGGATGGAGAGGCCGGCTTCCTTTTCGATGAGGGTGTCTATATCGAGGAAGGTCAACCCTCCCTGGGCGGCAAGCATCTGCCCGACGGTGCTTTTGCCGGCTCCCATAAAACCGACCAAAGCGATGTTGCGCGCCGCCTGCCCGCCGGCCTGGTTGCCATGCATGACGAGCTCGCTCATCTCCCGGCCAACATCTTTAGATAGGATTGGTAATTATTAGCCGTCTCGGTCATGGAATCGCCTCCAAACTTCTCCAGAAAAGCAGCGGCTATCTCCAAGGCTACCACAGCCTCGCCCACCACGGCCGCCGCCGGTACGGCACAGGTGTCAGAACGTTCCACCGCCGCCAGGAAAGATTCCTTGCTTTTTATGTCCACGCTCGGCAGAGGCTTCATCAGGGTGGCGATCGGTTTCATGGCCGCCCGCAGGACGATAGCCTCCCCGTTGGACATGCCGCCTTCCAGGCCGCCCGCCCGGTTGGTGCGCCGGTAAAAGCCCCAGGCGGTGCGCCTTTTTTCCTGATCGTAATAGATGGGATCATGCACGGCGGAACCGGGCTTCCCTGCAGCGGCAAAACCGCAGCCGATCTCCACCCCTTTGATGGCCTGAATGCTCATCAGCGCCCGGGCTAGCCGGCCGTCGAGTTTGCGATCCCACTGGACATGACTGCCCAGGCCGGGAGGGACGCCGTGGACGATCACCTCAAACACCCCGCCCAAGGTGTCTCCCTCGGCTTTGGCGCGGTCGATGGCGGCAATCATGGCAGCAGCGGCTTCCGGGTCGGCACAGCGCACCGGACTGGCTTCCGCCCTGGCCAGAAGATCGGCCAAAGCGGCGGCTTCCAGGGGCGCCTCCGCCGGAGAGGGGGCGGTCACCTCGCCGATACCGACTACATGGCTTCCCACGGTGATGCCGAAAAAGGCGAGAAAGCGCATGGCCACAGCCCCGGCCGCCACTCTGGCGGCAGTCTCCCGGGCGCTGGCCCGCTCCAGCACCTGGCGCATGTCCTCGTGTCCATACTTTAGGGCGCCGGCTAAATCGGCATGCCCCGGCCGGGGACGGGTAACCACTGCCGGGCCGCCGCCGGCATCCGGGGGTTTCATGGCCCCCTCTGTTTCTTGCGGCAGTGGAGCCGCCGGGGGATCGACCCTCATGATCTCCTGCCAGCGCGCCCAGTCCCGGTTGGCGATTTCCAGAGCTATCGGGCTGCCGATGGTGAAGCCGTGGCGCACACCGGAAAGAATCACCACGCCGTCCCGCTCAATCTTCATACGCCCGCCCCGGCCCCAACCCGCCTGCCGCCTGGCCAGGTGCCGGTCGATATCCGCCGGAACCAGCGGCAGCCCGGCCGGGAGGCCTTCCAGGATCACCAGCAAAGCCTGTCCATGTGATTCTCCAGCCGTCAGGTAGCGTAACACATCCATCCTCCAATAGGCAAAAACCCGCACTGTTCGCAGGGATTAAGCATTCTCTGGCCCTCCGGCCGATTCCTGGCGTGCCCGGTCAACTTGGCTTATTTCCATAAGCACTTGCGGGCGGATCTTATAGATCCTGACGCCGCTCCACAATGGCATAAACTCCGGCAGGAAGGAGGAAGCGCAGCGTAACCGGGCTGTGCTTGGCATATAGCCTCCCCAGGCCGGCCACGGCCACCTCATCGCGCTGCTGCAGGGTGACCGTCCACTCTTCCCAACCCTGGCGGGTGAGCTTCTCCCGGCAAGTCGGACAAACCGCTTTGGGCAGCATCGCTTCCCCTTTGGCCATCGCTTCCACTTTTTCGCCACCTATCCGCCTGGCGGGAATGCCAGTGGGCATATATATGCGCAGAATTACCTGGGCCGAGGGGTTATGCGCCGTGGCGGTGACTACCGCCAGACCGCCCAAGCTGACGGCTTGTCCCGGCCAAAGGTGCATGGTGCGGCAGCGGATGCGTTTTTCCGGGGCCAAGAGAGCGGCGCAGCCGGCACACAGCAGTTCTTTGACGTTGCTGGTGTCGCAAAAGCCCGGGGTATCCACCACGGGATATGCGGTCGGCCACTTGCCGCTTTTCCCCGCAGCATCTGCCTTGCCCCGCCTTCTCCTGTGCCGTCTGGTCCCGGCCGGCTGTTCTTTGTAGGCCAGCCAAGTGCTATGCAGAGCGGATTTGCCCACTCCCTTGGCGCCGATCAACACCACTGCGGCGCTGCCCCCGCCGGCTGCCACTCCACCGGCCGCCGACCCGCCGCCGGCCGCCCCGGCAGAGGCCGCTTTGCCCTCTTTACCTTTAGCCGGCTGGCAGAGTTCGGTACGGACAGCCTGCCACAAAGCTTCCACGCCAAAACCGCTTTTGGCGCTGGTCACAAAAATGCCGAGAGGTTTGCCGTTCATCTCGGCGAGCTGACTTTTACACCAGTCGCCCAAGGCTTTGGGAGAGATATTAGCCGGCAGCAAGTCGGCTTTGTTGACCACAATGAACAAGGGCTTATTGATCTTTTGCAGCAGGCGACGGCTGATGGTGCCGGCAAAATCGACGCCGTCGACCACCAGTATGACCAGCGCCGCCCCCTCCAAGGCGTTGCGCAGCTGAGTCGCCATATCAGGCTTGTTCGACGCCACCATCTATCCCCTCTCCCGGCCGCCCGCGCTGTATCTCGTAGAAAACTGGCCGGCCGTCAGGCAACCTTTTTTCAGCAGTCTGCCCATCACATATGTTTCGACGCGGCGCAAAAGGCGAGTGCTCGACAATTCCCTGTCGCTGAGCGGATTGGTCAGGATGGTATATAAAGACAGGCGATTGCCGCCCAAAATGTCGGTGAATAGCTGATCCCCGGCCACCGCCGTCTCCCCGGGGCACGTCTCCAGGAGCTCCAAGGCCTTCTGAAAAGGCTTTTTCCGGGGTTTGACCGCTTTGCAGACCGCCGGTACATCGAGAGTGGCGGCGATCTGCTGCACCCGCCCCGTCAGCCCATTGGAGGTGATGCAGAGCTTAAAACCAAGCTTCTTGGCCTTATCCACCCAGCGCAACGTCTCGGCAGGAATATCGTTGCTGCCCCAGGGCAAAAGGGTGTTGTCCAGATCGAGGATGATGGCGGTGATCCCTTTGCCTTTCAGATCTTCCAGATCCAAGGACCAAAGGGAGGCGGCGATTTGTCTGGGACAAAGTTTTTTCAGCAATGACAACCTCCGAGCTCCATTTGTTAGATCATACAACAAAAGGAAAGCGGAGCCAAGCAGACGCCGCTTTCGATTATAACACATGGAAAAGAAAGGGTTAATTTTTCCCGGAAAGATTCCCTCCGGCTAGCCTTGCGTACCCTCAGGCAGCAAAGATTCCTGCAGTTTGGTTAAGGCCCGTTTTTCAATGCGGGAGACATAGGACCTGGAGATGCCCAAGCGCCGGGAGATCTCTCTTTGCGTCTTTCTCACCCCGTCGATCAAGCCGTAGCGCAGCTCGAGCACTTTCCTCTCCCGGCTGGTGAGGCGCTGCATCTTCTGCATCATGTTTTCCTGTTCCACCCGCAGCTCCACATGATCGAGCACATCGCCTTCATTGGAAAGGATGTCGATCAGGGTGATCTCGTTGCCTTCCTTATCCGAGCCGATGGGGTCGTGCAGCATCACTTCGTTGCGGTTCTTTTTGGTCGAGCGGAGATACATCAATATTTCATTCTCTATACAGCGGGCGGCATAGGTGGCCAACCTGGTCTGCTTGTGCCGGTTGAAAGTGTTGATGGCTTTGATCAAACCGATGGTGCCGATGGAGATGAGGTCGTCGATCTCCTCGCCGGTATTGTCGAATTTCTTGACGATATGCGCCACCAGGCGCAGGTTGCGTTCCACGAGGACATGGCGGGCATTTTTGTCCCCTCTTTCCATGGCCTCGAGGTACGCAGCTTCCTCCTCCGGCTTCAGCGGCACGGGAAAGACGCTGCCGCCGGCTACATAAGATACCAGATATTGCATGATCTGGATGAAGCCCAGGAGCGCACCGAGCACAGTGAACAAGAAGGCATCCTCCTTTTTGCCTTGAATCTCCGCCGGGAAGGCTTCACCGGCGCCTCAACCGGCCAACAGCACATTTCTATGCCGCCGGGCGGCAGTTGGTGCGCGTCCTTTAATCTGCGGCGGCTTCCCTTTGCACTTGGTGTTTGGCGGCCAGATGCTCCTCATAGGTGGCGGAGAAGATGTGCGTGCCGTCTCCCTTGGCGACAAAATAGAGATAGTCGGTGATTTTCGGCTCCAGGACGGCTTTGACAGCATCCAGGCCGGGATTGGCGATCGGTCCCGGCGGCAGTCCCCGGTAGCGGTATGTGTTGTAGGGCGAATCTATCTGGATATCTTCATGCGACAGATAGACCGGGGCCGGCGACAGGACATATTTGACGCTGGGGTCGGCCTGGAGCGGCATGTCCATTTTCAGCCGTCGCCAGAACACCCCGGCAATCAGCGGTCTCTCTTCAGGTATCCTGGCTTCCTTTTCCACAATGGAGGCCAGGGTGAGCAGTCCGTGCAGGCTTAAGCCCTCCGGCAGACCGATCTCCGTCACCAGCGGCAGGAGCTTCTCGGCGGTGCGCCGCACCATCAGCCGCAGAATATCCACCTCCGGGGTACCGGGGGCGATGCGGTAGGTATCGGGAAAGAGATAACCTTCCAGGCTGGGGTTGGGGATCTCGAAGGGGCTGTCTTCCCCCAAAACGAGGGCGGGATCGGCGGCGGCGGCCAGGAATTTTTCCCGCTCGGCCAGCTTGAGCCGCTCGAGAAGGTCGGCAATCTGGGCCACCGTGTACCCTTCGGGGATGGTGACCCCTTTGCCGGCCACCCGGCCGTCTCTGATGACCGCCACGATAGCCGGCGGGGTCATGCCGGGAGAGAGCAGGTAATCGCCGGCCTGCAGCCGCCCGTCGGCGCTCAGAAGGCGCACCCAGAGGAGGAAATGCTCCGCCGAGCGCACCACGCCTTGTGCGGCGAGCTGGCGGGCGATGGCCCTGGTGCTGCTTCCAGTGGTCACCCTGACCTCCACCGGCACCTGACCCGGCAAGGCGGCGGGTAAGAGGAAATAAAAGAGCACCGCCAGGGTGACGATTACCAAGCCGATGATAAAAGGCGTCCTGCCGCCGCCGGACCGGCGCAGTTCCGGGCTCGTCCCGGGCTGCTCATTACTTTTCGGGCCCGGACCAATCCTCATCCAGTTCGGCCAGCACAGCCTCCACCTTTTCAAACTCATCATCGTCCTCGACAATTACCAGATGATCTTCGTCGCCGATGGTTTCTATGCGGAAGATATAGGCTTCACCTTCTTCGCTGTCCTCGGGGGCCAGCACCACATAGCTCCGCTCGTCGACATCCACCATGTCCACCAGGATAAAGTGGTGCTCATGATTGTTCTCGTCCAGCAGAGTGATGATCTCCTCGCCGGCGTGCCGTTCCATTTCGTCTGCCATTTCTTCACCTTTTTCTACCGGGCTGTTTTATGTTTTTTCCCACTCGGTAGCCCGATCCCGATGAGTATCCAAAAAGGTTTGCAATATCAGCGCCGCAGCCAGTTTGTCCACCACCTGTCGCCGTCGTTCCCGTGAGGTGTCGGCGGCCAAAAGCAGATTGTGGGCGATCACCGTGGTGAAGCGCTCGTCGGCAAAGCGAACGGGCAGCCCGCTTTTCTCCTCAAGCTTCCGGGTAAAGGCCCGCACTTTGGCGGCTTCCGGTCCTTCCTCGCCCGTGGTGCGCTTCGGCAGCCCGGCCACAAAAGCCACGGCGCCTTCCTCTCTGGCCAAAGCGACCAGATAGTCAATATCCTTTGCTTCTCCGCTCCGGTGATATACCCCTCTGGGCTGCGCCGTCAGCCACAAATCGTCGCTTACGGCTAAGCCTATGCGCCGCTCGCCAATATCTATACCGATCAGTTTGGGGCGGATCTTCATCGTCCGGCCGCCTCCGTGGCTCCCATGACTCCGTTAAGCTCGATCGTTTTCATATTGGCAAAAGCGGCTCCGGTAGCAGCGGGAGCGGCGATCACCATTTTCAGCCATGGTTTCCAATTGGGCAAACGCTCCACGCCGGGTGGGAACTCTGCCCTGGCCGCGCCGAGTGCCGCCAGAGCCGGACGGGCTTCGGCCACGGCCTTGCCTGCGACGGCTGGCCATATTTCCTCCAAGTCCAGCCGGGGAGCTACCGGCATTTGCAGATCGACGAGCAATGAGCCCTCCGGAACTGAAGCGGGAACTTCCGGCCAGCGCAGCGCCACCACGACCGGGTAGCCCAGGAGTTCCCTGTCCGGCGGCAAATCGGGTTCCAGGTTTTCCCCGAGCCAGCGGGTCACTGCCGCCAGCGGCACATAACTTCCTTTCACCTCTCCCCGCACCGTCACCTGGACCCGTTCCGCCACCTGACCGGCCGCTGGTACGGCACTGACGGCGGGGGTACCGGCGACGGTATCCATAGGCAGGAGGAAGCCATTATCTTTGACGACTTTCTGCAATTCTTCCCGGCCGGCGGCGGCAAAGGCAGAGAGGAGTTCTTTCTCCAGTCGGGCAATATCGGCTGCGGTGACGAAAGTCTCCACCCGGTCGCTGCCTCCTGTGAGAGGTTCGGGATTGATCACCTCGAGCCCGGCAGGTCCCACGGGGAGCTTGATCAGCGTCCTGGCTGCGGCATTGCCGGTTGTTCCCGGCGCGGCCGCCTGTATCTCGACCTTGGCCATTCCGTATCTTATACCTGAGGGTAGCATCTGCTCGTCGAATTCCGTGCGGGCTGGAGGTACTTCCACCCGGCGCAAGGTGACATATTCTTTGCCGTCGCCTGTCGAAATAGGCGTGCCGGCGGGCACCACTATCTCCCGGGTGGACTTGTTGGTGAAAACCACCTCCCCTTTAGCCGGCGTGACACCTAACGTCCTCCGCCCTGTGGCCGGAGCGGCGCCGGTGCGCTCGACGGTGGTTTTCACTTCGGCCACCGGCAACTCTTCCAGGGGAATGGCCACGGTCTGATCCCAAATATACACGGCGGGAGTGACTACGACGGTGATGCGGGGGGCGTAGAAAAAGAGCAGCAGACAAAGGGCCGCCACGGCTACCAGCAAAGCCGCCGCCGCCTGCCTCCCGCGCCGCCGGACCGCCGGCTGCCGCGCTGTGGCCGCGGCCGGGGAACGGGCGTTTTGGTGCAGGTCGTCCGGTATAGATATGGGCTGGGTTTTATCCAAAGCGGTCGGTTCTCCCTCACCGGGTCTCACCGGCATCAATGCTTAGTGAACCTCCTCGCCCAGTGCGAGCTTTATCCGGCGTGAGCGCACCCGGCCGGCCCCCGGCATCACAAGCCCTCCAGATAAGCTTTCAGCAGCTCTTCCAATATCTCGTGGCGTTCAATGCTGCGCATAAGATTGCGGGCATTATTATGCGAGGTGATATAAGTAGGATCACCCGATAAGAGATAACCTACAATCTGACCGGCGGGGTCATATCCTTTTTCGCACAAGGCTTTATATACATGGCGCAGAATAGTACCGGCTTTTGTAGCCTTGCCTTCCATCCGAAAGGAAATGGTATGATCCTTCTGCTCTTCCATGCTTATCGCCCTCCCGGTCCATGCACTATTTCTAGTGCCTGCCTCACATTCCTCCATAAATTGCCGGCGTTCTCCCCCACCTGGCCACTCAAATATACCTGCGCCTACACCCGAGCCCCGAGTTTCTGCGTCAGTTGCGGCACCACTGCCGCCAAGGCGGCATCCAGGGCGGCTTCGTTCTTGCCGCCAGCCTGAGCCAGGGTGGCGCTGCCGCCGCCGCCGCCCCAGAGGCTCTTCACAATTTCGGCGGCATGGAGGCCGAGATCCCTGGCGGCGTTGCCAACCATCACCATCAGGGCCACCTTGCCCTCGGCGACGCCACCCAGGACCAGAACGCAAGGATCCAGCTTTTCCTTCAGCTTGTCGCCCAAGCTGAGCATGGCCTTCCGGTCCATGTCGTTCACCTTGGCCGCCAGCACCCGGACTTCCCCGATTTTCACCGCCCGGGAAAGCAAGTCTTCGCCCAGGGACTGGGCTTTGCTCTCTTTATATTCCAGGAGGCGGCGCTGGGCCTGCTTGAGATCGGCCTGCAGCTTCTCGATCTGGGCCGGCAGGTCTTTGGGCGAGGTTTGCAAGGTGGCGGCCGCCGTGTCCAAGAGGCGCAATTGTTCGAGGATATGCTGGTGAGCCGCTTTGCCGGTGACGGCTTCAATGCGCCGGACACCCGAGGAGATACTGCCTTCGGAGACGATGTGGAAGAGGCCTATCTCGCCGGTAGCTTTGACATGCGTGCCCCCGCACAGCTCGCGGCTATAGTCGGTGACGGACACCACCCGCACTTCGTCGCCGTATTTTTCCCCGAACAGGGCGGCGGCCCCGGTCTTTATGGCTTCCTTATACGGCATAATGGTGGTGACCACCGGCCTGTTTTCCAGGATGCGGGCGTTCACTTCCCGCTCAATCTCTTGCAACTCCTCCGGGCTCAGGGCGGAAAAATGCACAAAGTCGAAGCGCAGGCGATCGGGCGCCACTAAGGAGCCGGCTTGGTTGGCATGCTCTCCCAGCTTAAGATGTAAAGCCTTATGCAGAAGGTGGGTGGCGGTATGATTGCGCTGTACCGCGAGCCGCGCTTCCACGTCGATCACGGCTTTCACCGGAGCGCCTGTCCACCAGTCTCCACTGTAGGTGCCGCGATGGATGATGAGGCCCCGCCCGATGGAGAGCACCTCGTCCACCGTGAATCTGCCGCCCCCGTCAATGGTGATCATGCCCCTGTCGGCTACCTGGCCGCCGGAAGCCGCATAGAAAGGCGTGGCCCGCAGCACCAACTCCGCCTGGCCTTCGCCGTGCAGTTCCTTCACTTCCCGGCCGTCCTGGATGATGGCCAGGATCTCCGTCTCCGCTTCTTTCTGCTCATAACCGACAAATTCGGTCGGCGGCAAGGCCAGGGTGCCGTAGACCTCGAGGTGATTGCCCAGGTAACCGCTCTCCGTGCGGGCTGCTCTGGCCCGGTTGCGCTGGTCTTCCATGGCCTGATTGAATCCTTCCCTGTCCACCGTCATACCGATGGCACCGGCCATCTCCTCCGTGAGTTCGAGCGGGAAACCGTAGGTGTCGTGCAGGCGGAAGGCCTCCTCGCCGGAGATGACCTTACTCCCCTTCTTCACTGCTGCCGCGGTGATCTTTTCAAAGAGATTCATGCCCTGGTCGAGAGTTTCGCTGAAACGCTCCTCCTCGGCGCCGATCACCTTCTTGATGTAATCGAGCCTGGAGGGCAATTCCGGATAGCCGACCTGCATCTGCCGGGCAATGATGCCCGCCACCTCCGGCAGCTTCCGGCTGTCGAAACCGATCAATCGGCAATAGCGGATAGCCCGGCGCAGGAGGCGGCGCATCACATAGCCCCGGCCTTCGTTGCCTGGCAGGATGTCGTCGAAGGCCATGAAAGTCACCGCTCTGAGGTGGTCGGTGATTAGGCGGGTGCCGGCCCTGAATTGCCTGGCTTTCTGGGAGCCGGCTAAAGGTTGCTCAGCCTCACGGGCGATGAAGTCGACTATCGGGCTGAGCAGATCGGTCTCAAATATGCTTTCCACCCCCTGCAGCATAGCCGCCACCCGTTCCAGCCCCATGCCGGTATCGATACCCTTTTTCTCCAGAGGGATGAACTGCCCGTCCTCATTCTGGTTATATTGAATGAAGACCAGGTTCCAGATCTCGAAGAAGCGCTCGCAGTCGTCGCATCCCGGCCGGCAGGTAGGCTTGCCGCAGCCCATGGCTTCGCCGCGGTCCAGGTGAATTTCGGAACAGGGACCGCACGGTCCCACGCCGATGCCCCAGAAGTTGTCGGAGAGGCGGACGATCCGTTCGGCCGGCACCTTGATCTTATCCTTCCAGATGCCATAGGCCTCGTCGTCGTCGTCATGAATGCTCACCCAGAGCTTATCCGCGTCCACCTGCAGCACCGAGGTGACGAATTCCCAAGCCCAGGAGATAGCCTCTTCCTTAAAATAATCGCCGAAAGAGAAGTTGCCCATCATCTCGAAAAAAGTGGCATGCCGGGAGGTGATGCCTACATTTTCGATGTCGGGGGTGCGCAGGCAGCGCTGGCAGGTGGTGATGCGCCGGGAAGGCGGTTGGTCGACGCCGATGAAATATGGTTTTAACGGCACCATCCCGGCCGCCGTCAATAGCAGGGTCGGATCGCCGACGGGCACCAATGAGGCCCCGGGCAGCCGGAGGTGACCTTTGGACTCAAAAAAGGTAAGAAAAGCTTCGCGCAGCTGATCTACGGTCATATACAGCATAAAAATCGCGCCTCCTGCAGGAATAGCTATGTAAACTCGGATACACCAGAAGCGGTGCCGCCGCCGGCGCCGGCCGACCGGGATAAGCCGCCTGCAACGAGCCGACCGGGGCGAATACAATCATTATCATACAGGAGCATGGAAAAGGCGTCAACGCAAGCTTATCTCGTCGGCCGTACCGGTTTCCCCTTCCTCAGGCGCTGCCGCGGTCAGGCTGTCCATGATGTAGTTTCCGGTCACCTTCAGCGCCGCCGCCGCCGGCACCGCCAGGAGCATTCCCCAGACGCCCATCAGCCGGCCGCCCGCCAAGACGGCAAAGACCACCGTGAGCGGATGCAGGCCCACATTGCTGCCGATGATCCTCGGCTGCAGCAGAGCTCCTTCCAGCTGATGAGCCAAAAGGAACAGCAAAAGCACCCATAAGGCTTTCACCGGCCCTTTAAGAAGCCCCAGCAAGACGGCCGGCACGCCGCTGATAATTGGTCCGAAATAGGGTATCACATCGGTCACCCCGGCGAACACCCCGATCAGAAAAGCGTAGTCCACCCGCAAAATTACCAGGCCGATAGTGATGAAGACACCGACAAAAGCCGAAACGATCACCTGGCCGCGCAGGAACCTGGAGACCGCTTTGTTGAGATCGGCCAGAAAGCGATGGAAAGAGGGGCGTTTTCTGACCGGCAACAGGTTGACGAGCGCTTCCGCCAAATGCTCCCGGTCCCGCAGCATATAATAGGCCAGAAATGGAGCCAGAAATAGGCTGAAAGCTCTGGAGAAAAAGGAGAGCATGGCATTGAGGGTGCGCAAGGCCGCCTCCTGCAGCAGACTGCTCCCCCGGCGCACGGCATCGGCCGCCAGATCCTGCAAAAAGGCATTGCCGGGCAGGTGGATGAGCAGCCGGCCCAACCATTTATTGATAAAATCTTCCACCGCCGCCGCCGTCTCCGGCAGAATGAAAAGGATGGCCTGCAACTCGCTGATCAGGGCCGGAATTACAAGGTAAAGAAAGATGCCGACCACAATACCGAAGATGATGTAGACCAGCAAAATAGCTATCGGGCGCGGGATTTCCCGCCTTTCAAAAAGGCGGACCAAGGGGGTCAGGAGGTAAGCAATGACAGCTGCCAAGAGGAAAGGGGCAAGCACCTGTCGGGTGCTGTAGAAAAAGAGGACTGCTCCGCCGGCAGCTGCCGTCAATATCGTCCATCTGGTTTTCTGCGTCATTTATATGTGGTTTATATACGAGCCCGCAAAGCCCGGCCGGCTGTATCCGTCAGGACTTTATAGGTATTGGCTGCGATCTTCAGGATCGCTATCTTTGAGCCATATCCGCCGCCGTTCCTATTAATGCCGGCTCTCGCTCTCCCTCCGGTCACTGCTCGCGCTTTGCTCCTCGTCGCTCCCTCCCGCCGGCGGCGGGCAGTGGTATAGGCCAGGGCACCTATCGCCACACCCAAGGCACTCCAGAACAGCTTGCCCCGCCACGTGCGTGTCACGGGCGCTCACCCCCTCGCCAGGTATGTTTACCAATCAGCGGTGCATTCATGTGGCCGGGCTCCGCCGCCAGGCGGCCGACCAGCGCTCTGGGGAGGTACTTGGCTCCTTCGAGGACGTCTTTTACCAAGCCGTCGGACACCTCAAAACCCCAGACCTCCAGACGCCGCCTGTCCAGCAGCACATCCTTGATCTGCCCATTGCCGGTCCCTCCGGTGGTCACCACTATTTTGCCCAGGAGCGAGGCGCCGGAGCCGAACAAACGCCTGCCTTTTATGGGTTGATAAGGCAGCCGCGACACCCGGAGGTGCACTGCCTCGGAAGTTATACTGGAGATATCGCGGGCGGCGGCATAGCGCGGCCGGTGCCAGAGCGGCGCTTTGATCACCAGGCCCGCCAGCCGGCGGCATTTGTCGTCTAAAAGGCAGTCGGCTACTTCTCCCAGGCAGCGGCCGTCACGGGCATATACAAGCCGTCCCAACAGTCGGCGGGCTTTTTCCACAAGAAGATTCACCCCGGAGGTAATATCACCGGCCGGAGAGGTTTCAACGCGGCCAGGCCGGCGCCTTATTCTGGGACAAGGTGGCGAGCCAGCGCTTGATCATGGCTTCATACCCGAGCGCTCCGGGTTGGTAATATTTGGCTGAAGCGGCACCGGCGGGGCGATAGGCTTGCGCCACCCAGTGATCGGGAAAATCGTGCGGGTATAGGTAGTTCTGCCCGTGGCCGAACCGCGCGGCATCCCGGTTGCTGTCCCGCAGATGAATAGGCACCTCAGCGGGACAGCCCTTGGCAATGTCGTCATAGGCTTTAAAATAGGCGCCGACGGAGTTGCTTTTGGGAGCGGTGGCCAGGTAAAGGGTGGCCATGGCCAGATGGTATTGTCCCTCCGGCATACCGCACCACTCGAGCGCCTGAGCACAGGCGGAAGCCACCACTATGCCCTGCGGATCAGCCAGACCGACATCCTCAGCAGCCAGGATGAGCAAGCGGCGCATGATGAAGCGATGGGATTCCCCGGCATATATCATTTTGGCCAGCCAGAAAAGGGCGGCATCCGGGTCCGAACCGCGCACGCTTTTAATGAAGGCGCTGATGGTGTCGTAATGCTCGTCGTGAGCTTTATCGTAGGACAAAGCCCGCCTTTGGATGGCCTCCTCCGCCTCCTTCAGCCCAATGTGCACCGGGCCTGCCCCATCACCGGCGGCGGCCACCGCCAACTCCAAAGCGTTCAAAGCCACCCTGGCATCGCCGCCGCAGGCCTCGGCCCAGTGATCGAGCGCTTCGGGAGCGACCTCGACCGGCAGGCGGCCATAGCCGCGCTCGGGGTCGGCGACGGCTCTTTTCAGAAGGTAGATGATCTCCTCTTTTCCCAACGGCCGCAGCTGGAACAGGCGGCAACGGGAGATCAGCGGGGCGTTCACCTCAAACATAGGATTTTCCGTGGTGGCCCCGATCAGGGTGATCAAGCCGCTCTCCACCGCCGGCAGCAAGGCATCCTGCTGGTTGCGGTTGAAGCGGTGAATCTCGTCGATGAAAACAACAGTGCGCTCTCCATAAAACTCCAACCGCTCTCTGGCTTCCTCGATCACCCGGCGCAGCTCGGCCACTCCCGAGGTGACGGCATTTACCTGTACGAAGCGGCTTTTGGTATGCTCGGCCGTCAGGCGGGCCAGCGTGGTTTTGCCGCTACCCGGTGGTCCCCAGAGAATCATAGAGGGCAAGCGCCCAGCTTCAATGGCCCGGCGCAGCATGCTGCCCGGGCCCACCACCTTTTCCTGCCCTATGAATTCTGAGAGATTACGAGGTCTCATCCGTTCCGCCAGCGGTGCCGCTTTTTTCATCTCCTCTGCGGCACTCTGCGAAAACAGGTTCCTCTCCATGACCATCTCCGCCTTTATTTCTGGACAGGTGCCTCGGCCACCGTCCTGATGTGCAGTTCCCGGAGCTGAGAGGCCGCCACTTGCGCCGGGGCCTGGGTCAAAAGGTCCATGGCGCTTTGCGTCTTGGGGAAAGCGATGCAATCGCGGATGGAATCCCGGCCGGCGAGGAGCATCACCAGGCGGTCCAGGCCGAAGGCGATGCCGCCGTGCGGCGGCGGACCGTAGTCGAAAGCGTCCAGGAGGAAACCGAAGCGGGCATAAGCTTCCTCATTGCTCATGCCCAGGGCTTTGAACATCTTCTCCTGCACTTCCCGGCGATGGATACGGATGGAGCCTCCGCCAAGCTCTATACCGTTCAGCACCAGGTCATAGGCTTGAGCCCGGGCCTTGCCGGGATCGGTGACCAGCAGCTCCACATCGTCCGGATGCGGCGAAGTGAAAGGATGATGCAAAGCTTCATAGCGTCTTTCTTCAGGATTCCACTCCAGGAGCGGCCAGTCCACGATCCATACAAACTGCCAGCTGTTCCGGTCGATCAGGTTGAGCTTCTCTCCCAGGTAAAGCCGTAGGCGGCCCAAGGCGGTGGCGGCGACGGCCAGCGGGGCGGCCACCCAGCAGAGCAGATCGCCCGGCTCGGCCGCCATGGCGTTTAGGATTCCGGCCACCTCTTCCGCAGATAAAAATTTGGCGATGGAGGAGCGCAGCTCACCGCCGGCTTCCACGATACCCCACGCCAAGCCGGCGGCGCCGGCTTCCGTCACCACATTGGCCAGGAGATCGATCTCCCGGCGGGGCAGGCTGCCGCCGCCTTTCACATTCAGCCCTCTCACCACGCCACCTTTGGCTATGGCCTGGGAGAAGACCTTGAAGCCGCTGTTGGCCACCACGGAGGAGATGTCCACAATCGGCAGCCCGAAGCGCAGGTCGGGTTTGTCCGAACCATATTTGTCCATCGCCTCCCGGTAGGTCAGCCGGGGAAACGGCGGCTGCACTTCCAGGCCGATGGTTTCCCGGAAGACGCGCCGGATCATCCCTTCGATGATATGTATGATCTCTTCCCGGTCGGTGAAGGACATTTCCACGTCGATCTGGGTGAATTCCGGCTGTCGGTCGGCGCGCAGATCCTCGTCCCTGAAGCAGCGCACGATCTGGTAATACCGCTCCAGGCCGGAAACCATCAGGAGCTGCTTGAAAAGTTGCGGCGACTGTGGGAGAGCATAAAAGGCCCCGGGATGTAGACGGCTGGGGACCAGGTAGTCGCGGGCGCCTTCCGGAGTGGACCGGGTGAGCATGGGGGTCTCGATTTCCAGGAAATCGTGTTCGTTGAAATAGTTCCGCACCGCTTGGCAGGTACGATGGCGCAGGATCAAATTGCGCTGCATCTCCGGCCGGCGCAGATCCAGGTATCTATAGCGCAGGCGCAAGGATTCATCGACATCTTCCGCCCGGTCCAGCTGGAAGGGCAGCGGCTTCGATTCGCTCAACACTTCCAGGCTGTGGGCGGCCACCTCGATTTCCCCGGTGGCCAGATTAGGATTTTCCATACCGGGCAGGCGCTTGATCACCTGGCCCTTCACGGCGACGACAAATTCGTTGCGCAGTTTCTCGGCGGCCAGAAAAGCGGCCTTGTCGATCTCGGGGTTGAAGACCACCTGCACCACGCCGAAGCGGTCCCGCAAATCAACAAAGATCAGCCCGCCGTGATCGCGCCGGCGCTGCACCCAGCCGGCCAACTCCACCATACATCCACAGTGGGCCAGGTTTAATTCTCCACAACGATGACTTTTCATTGTTTGCTGCCTCCGATTCTTTGCTGTATCCAACCGATCAGGTCGCTGTCGAGCGGCAGTTCCTCCTGCGTGCCCTGTTGCATGTCTTTGATCTGCACGGTGTTTTTGGCCATCTCTTCGCTCCCGATGATCAGGGCGAAGCGGCTGCTCAGCCGCCCGGCCGCCTTCAGTTGCGCTTTGAGGCTGCGGTTCATATAGTCGGTTTCGGCCGTGAGGCCGGCCCGGCGCAATTCATTGAGGAGAGCGAGCCCCCGGAGGCGCACACCGTACTCTCCAGCCCTGCTGCCGCCTGCCGTGACCACGAAGACATCCGGCCCGCCTTTAACCGGCGGATTGAGGCCCTGCTCTTCCATGACGCTCATAGCCCGCTCCATGCCGGCGGCAAAACCGACGCCGGGGGTGGGTGGTCCCCCGCACTCCTCCACCAGACCGTCATAGCGGCCGCCGCCCAGGAGGGAGGATTGAGAACCCAGATCGGGGCTCGTCACCTCAAACACCGTCTTGGTGTAATAATCGAGGCCTCTCACCAGACGGTCGTCGAGCCGGTATTCCAGGCCGAACGCTTCGAGGATGGCCTGTACCTGTGCAAAATGGTCGGCGCATTCCCGGCAGAGAAATTCCCGGCTGGCCGGCACCCCGGCCGAGAGCTCGTGGCACTTTTCCGATTTGCAATCCAGGATGCGCAAGGGATTCAAATCATAACGGGTGCGGCACACCGGGCAAAGTTCCTCCAGGTGAGGTGCCAGGGCCGCTCGCAAGGCCTGGCGATAGGCCGGCCTACACACCGGACAGCCAATGCTGTTGAGCAGGATCACAAACCGGCTCAGGCCCAATCGCCGGTAAAGCTCGATGGGCATGGCGATCATTTCCGCATCCAAAGCCGGGTCCGCACTGCCGATCGCCTCGGCACCCAGCTGGTGAAACTGCCGGTAGCGCCCGGCCTGCGGCCGCTCGTAGCGGAAGCTCGGGCCTATGTAATAAAGTTTCACCGGCTGCGGCCGGGCATGGAGGTTGTGTTCCAGATAAGCCCGCACCACCGGAGCGGTCCACTCCGGCCTCAAGGTGAGCCGGCGGCCGCTTTTGTCGCTGAAGGTATACATCTGTTTGCTGACAATATCGGTGGTCTCCCCCACTCCGCGCTCGATCAGCTCGGCATGCTCGAAGATGGGCGTGATGATTTCTCCGTAGCCATACTGTGTAAACACTTCCCTGGCCTGGGCGATCAGCCATTGCCAGCGCTCGATCTGCCCGGGGAGGAGGTCATATGTGCCCCGGGGTGCTTTTACCTGCATGTCAAAGCCTCCAGTTACCCGGAATCCACAGCTTTCACCATGGGTTTCCCGAGAGTATAACACGAGAGGCCCGCCTGGGGCAAGCCTCTCGCCATGCCTTTTTCATGATGCGGCCAAACCTGCCGCCGCTGTTTGCCGCAATATCACTTTCTCATTCACTAACAACTGATTCGGTTTACGGCTGGGAGCCGGAGTCGTCCGTTTGGCTCTTCTGCGCTTCCTCTAAGGCCTTCATCTGCTCTTCATAAGCCTTCTGCTGAGCCTCATAGGCTTTCTGCTGCGCTTCGTATGCCGCGATGATCTCCTGCATCCGCTCTTCTTCCACCTTCACATCATCAGGCAGGTCCAGCTGGTTGAAGAGCTCCTTAAGCTGATAATGCAGGCTATAGTTATAAAGATCCAGGCCGGAAGCGGTCCGGAATTCCTGAGCCGCCTTGTCGTTCATTTTCCTGTCCATATACTCCATGCCCAGAATCAGGTGGAGTTCGGCATCGGTATAGCCCAACCTGACGGCTTCTTCCAACTCCCGCAGGGATCTGTCGGGATCATCCAACTGCTTGTAGACGCTGGCGAGCGATAGATGCAGGTAAGGATCGCTCGGGTTTTTCTCTATAGCCTCCTGGTATTGGGAGACGGCCTGCGGCAGTTGGTTATTGGCCACAAACTGTCTGGCCCGCAGCGCCGGATCGTTGACCACGATTTTGGCGTCGGCCATCACCTGCTGATACCACTCGGTGAATCTGGTCTCGGCTGCCCTAGCCTCCAGCTGGGCTTTAATGCTCTCCTTGGCGTTTTCGAATTCCTCGCCCTCCGCCTCGATGCGCTCGGTCACTTTGATGAGATGGTAACCATATGAGGTCCGCACGGGTTCGCTGATCTCGCCCACTTTGAGCTTAAATGCCGCTTCGATGAAGTTGGGATCCATTTGGGCGTCGCGGCCGAAATAACCCACATTACCGCCCATATCCTTGGTCTGGAAATCGGCGGAATTGGTTTTGGCCAGCTCTTCAAAACTTTTACCCTTCAGGATTTCGTTGCGCACCCTTTCCGCCTGCATGCGGGCGGCTTCCCAGTTGTCGCTCACCGGCTCGATCAGGATGTGGCTGGCTTTCACCTGCTCATATGCCTTCTTGATATCCTCTTCCGTGATCTCCACCTTGGTGATGGAATCATATAGCTTCTCCACCGCCAGATTCTCACTGATCATAGTGCGCAGTTCGGCATCGGTCAGGCCCATGCCGGACAACCAATACTCATATTCCTCGTCCGTCACAAAGTTCTCTTTGATGGCGGCGATTTCCGCATTGATTTCGTCCTTGGTCACCTTGATCTTGGCCTGGCGCGCTTTCTGCAGCATCAACTTGTTGTTGATCAACTGCTGCAGGGTATAATAGCGCAATTCCTCCACGGCCGTGTTGGGAATGGTGCCCTGGTATTGCTCGTAATAACGCACCGTGTCCAGATACCTTTTCTCGAATTCCTGGGCTTTGATGGCCTGGCCGTTAACTTTGGCGATGACGGTGTTGGTAGCGCCCCTGTTGTAGAAGATGTTGCCCCCGGCATATAGCAAGGTGCCGGCAAAGGCCACCACTACGACGATAAGAACTCCTTTCATCAGCCGCTTGTTGCGTAAAGCGCGGAAAAACATGCGGCACTGCCCCCTTTAACTAGATCACTCTATTGAAATTAAAAAACGACACGAATTCAAGGTGGTGCTTTTTATAAATCCAATGCACATTGTAACTGTCGGCCCTGGTACTGTCAATGAAAAGCCCGGCAAATAAACGACTTTTAGCTGGGTGAGGTGCCTCATCCTGCCTGGGCGGCCTACCCTTGCTTCTCACGGCAAAAAAAGGTCAACAGATCTCGCCGTCTTTGGCCGCAAGGAGAATGGTCACCGGGCCATCGTTCACCAGAGCTACTTCCATATGCGCACCGAATGTTCCTTTTGCCACCGGCACAGATTTCTTCTCAATAGCATCGGCCGCCTTCTCAAAGAGCGGCAGAGCGATTTCCGGCGGCGCTGCCTGGAGGAAATCCGGACGCCGTCCCCGGCGGCAGTCGGCCATCAAGGTAAACTGGGAAATGAGGAGGACGGCGCCGCCGGTATCCAGGAGGGAGCGGTTCATCTTCCCGTTTTCGTCGGAGAAGATGCGCAGATTGACAATCTTCTCCACCAGGCACTCTACATCGGCTGTGGTGTCGCCTTTTTCCACACCCATCAATATCACCAGCCCCGGACCGATGCTGCCGACCAACTCGCCGGCTACCCGGACCGAGGCGCATTTGACCCTTTGAATGCAAAAACGCATAGCTCTTCTCCTGTACTTTCCCGTCAAGTCGGCAGAGCGCGGTGCACATCCAGGACCCCGTTCACTTTGCGGATCCTTTCCATCACCGACTCCATCTGCTTGATATCCGTGATGTCCACCGTGAGATGAATATACGCGATCTGTCCCTTGATGGTCCTGGCATTGACGGAAGAGATGTTGGTTTTGCCTTCCGATACCGAGTTCATAATGTTGGTCAGGAGGTTCAGGCGATCGAGCGCTTCCACCTCAATCTCCACCGGATAGGGACCGGCATCTTTGGTATCCCAGGACACCTCGATCTGCCGCCCGGGATCATCCCGCAAGGCGGCGGTGTTGGGACAATCGGCCCGGTGTACCGACACACCGCGCCCTCTCGTGATATAACCGATGATTTTGTCGCCCGGCACCGGGTTGCAGCAGCGCGACATGCGCACCAGCATATCCCCTTCGCCTTTGACCAGAATGCCGTGTTGCACCCGGCGCGGCCGCGCCTTTCTCCGTTCGTTCAGAAGCAACTCCCGGCGGCGTCGCTCGAATTCATCCCGTCCCAGGAGCCTGACCAGGACCTGCGTGGCCGTCACAACGCCGAAACCGACGCCGGCATATAAATCCTCAATATCGCTGAAGCCGTATTTTTTCAGAACCTCCGCTGTCGCCTCAGGCTGCCAGATATCCCTGGGTTCGAGCTGGTACTTGCGGCATTCCTTCTCGATCAGTTCTTTCCCCTTCACCACGCTCTCCGCCCTTCTCTGTTCCTTCAGGAAAGAGCGGATCTTGCTGCGGGCTTTGGAGGTCTTGACAAAGCTCAGCCAGTCACGGCGGGGAGCGGCCGTCTTGCCCGTCAGGATCTCCACAAACTCGCCGTTGGAGAGCCGGTAGTTTAGCGGCTCGATTTTGCCGTTCACCTTGGCGCCGATACAGCGCATGCCGATGTCGGTGTGCACGCTGAAGGCAAAGTCCACCGGTGTGGAGCCGGCCGGCAGGCTCTTTACATCACCTTTGGGGGTAAAGACAAAGACCTCGTCTTCGAACAGGTCGATCTTCAAGGTCTCCATGAAGTCGTCGGGATCTTTCATCTCCCGCAGCCATTCCATCAGGTGCCGGAGCCAGGCCACCTTCTCCTCGAATTTCGGATCGGTGTGGCCTTCCTTATATATCCAGTGCGCGGCGATACCTCTCTCGGCGATGCGGTGCATCTCCTCGGTGCGGATCTGGATCTCCAGCGGCTCGCCCCTGGGACCGACCACTGTGGTGTGCAGCGATTGATATAGATTGGATTTCGGCATGGCGATGTAATCTTTAAACCGGCCGGGTATCGGCTTCCACAAGGAATGCACCAGGCCCAGGGCGCCGTAGCAATCCTGGATGCTGGTGGTGATCACCCGCACGGCCAGGAGATCATAGATCTCCGCCAGGTCCACCTTCTGCTTCACCATTTTCTGATGGATGCTGTAGAGATGTTTGGGGCGGCCCTGAATTTCGGTATAGGTCACCCCGCCTTCCAGAAAGCGCGCTTTGAGCAGGTTGATGGCTTCCTC
Source organism: Bacillota bacterium (assembly GCA_012840225.1). Taxonomy (GTDB): domain Bacteria; phylum Bacillota; class Limnochordia; order DTU080; family DTU080; genus DULU01. The sequence goes on along the minus strand of DULU01000082.1, from coordinate 34,357 downwards.
GATCTCCCCCTCGCGCTCCCGCCGCTTGCGGGCGATCCTCTGGGCCAGGGAATAATAGGCTGTGGGATCAAGATAGCGGAAGGCCTGATCGTCCATCTCCCACTTCATGCTCCAGATGCCGAGGCGATGGGCCAGCGGCGAATAGATCTCCAACGTCTCCCGGGCCACCTTCTGCTGCCGCTCGGCCGGCAAGGCATACAAGGTGCGCAAGTTGTGCAGGCGGTCAGCCAGTTTGATGAGGACGACGCGCAGGTCTTCCGCCATAGCCAGGAACATTTTGCGCAACGATTGCGCATGGTGTTCTTCCTTGGTCTGGAAGTGAATGCGGGTCAGGGTGGTCACCCCGTCCACCAAACGGACGATCACCGGTCCGAAACGGTTTTCCAGCTCGGTACGGGTGACCGGGGTATCTTCCAGCACGTCATGCAATAGTCCGGCAGCGATGGTGACCGGATCCAGTTCCAGGTCCGCCAGGATGATGGCCACCTCCAGCGGATGCTGGATGTAAGGTTCGCCGGAATCGCGCACCTGCCCCTCATGGGCCACTTTGGCAAAGCGAAAAGCCTCTTCGATCACTTTGGTCTCAGCTTCCTGGTAATAGTGGCGCGCTTTTTCCAGCAGCTGTTCGATGGTGGCGATATCGTCCTGTTGTTTATGATCTTCGGTGACTGAAGACTGGATCACTGAGAGGTCACTCCCGGTTTCCCACCGCTTCCCCGTCCTTTTATTTTTCGTACGACACCAGCGAGACGATTTTCTCCGGGCCCAGTCGTTCCCGGCCGTTCAGAAAGCTCAATTCCACCATGAAGGCGTAACCGGCGACGATGCCCCCCAACTTTTTGATGAGATCGGCTACGGCGGCGATGGTACCCCCCGTGGCCAGGAGATCGTCGACCAAGAGCACCTTCTGTCCCGGAGCCACGGCATCGCGGTGAATCTCCAACGCATCGATGCCATATTCCAATTCATATTCCACTTTGAGCTTGGCGGCCGGCAGCTTGCCGGGTTTGCGCACGATCACCAAGCCCTTTTGCAGCTCATAGGCCACCGGAGCCGCCAGGATGAATCCCCTGGACTCCACTCCGGCCACCAGATCCACATCCTCGGTGCGGAAGTTGTCGGCGATGGATTTCACTACATATTGCAGAGCGTCTTTATCCCGGAGCACGGTAGTGATATCGATAAAGTTTATCCCTTTCTTGGGGAAATCAGGTACTTGCCTGATCAATGCCCGCAAATCCATATCGTTGCCTCGCTTATCATCATATTTTAGCCGGCGGTGAGAATGTCTGAGCCGGCGGTTGGAATAGTCGGAGGCCAGAGCCTCTTCCATATAAGTGCACAATCTTCTCTGAGTGTTATGATATCTTCGCCCCACCGCCTTCTAGTTATGCTCTCATTATAGCTGAGCGACATAGTCAAGTCCAGCTTAACACCGGGTGCGGGGCGCAGGCGGGGCCAGCCGTTCTCCTCCCAGAGCAAGCCCAACTCCTGCAAAACAGCGAGCGCCCGGCGGGCTCCAAGGACACTCAAGCCGCAGTGGGCGGCGATCTCGCTCACCCCGGTCCGGCCTTTCCCATCCCGGAGGTAGCGATATACCCGCACCATCGCCTCTCTGTCCGGCCAGTCAGCCGCCAAAGCGGCCAGAGCCTCCCGCTCACCCGGCGGATAGATGAAATGCACCTCCAGCGGCGGGCGGCTGCCGCGCAGATGGGAAAGCAGAAGATCCCAAGCCTCGCCTATGGGAGGCGTCTGGAACACCAAAAGCCACGGCCGCCGGCCTAATGGCGGCGGCAGCGGCCCGCCCGGAAAACAGGTGAACCTGCGGCCCCGTCCGACGGCCGCAAACCCGCCGGCACCTGCTCCGGGGGCACCGGATCCGGTTGTTTCCGGTCCGGCGGCTCTCCACACCAGGATATCGTCGCCCCGCCTTTCCAACAGACTAATATACGCCTCGGCGCCGGCCGCCGGGATCTCCTTGATGAAAACCGGCTCAGCCGGCGCCTGACTCGGAGCGGCCGGCAAGGCCAAAGCTCCCTCCCGATTTTCCGGATGATGAGCCCTGATATGACGCAGGCGCAGCTCCAGGCGGCGCTCTCCCTGCCATTCATTGATGCCCGGCGAGAAGACCAGATCCAGCGGACCTGAAGGGAGGGCCGTCTTCCCCAGGCGAAAACCGATGGCACCGACCTGGCTCCGGCCGGCGGGCAAGGTCAGGCGGAGGTGGGCCTCATCACGACCCACATGGCGCACAGCCAAAGGTTCCACCCCGCACCAGGCCAACACCGGACTGGGATTGCCGTAACCGAAAGGACCCAGGCGGTTGAGCTCGCCGACCATGGCCATGGTCAGCTCGGAGGGAGAGATGCAGGCATCGACGCAAATCTCCCGGCGATAGGGAGTGACGCTGATGTGCCGGCGCCACAACTCGCCCAGCTTTTCCCGGAAGCATGCCAGATGGGCTACGGGCAAGGTCAGCCCGGCAGCCATGGCATGTCCGCCATAGCGCAAAAGGAATTCCCGGCACTGGCCCAGCTGATCGGTCAGGTGAAACCCCGGAACCGAGCGCCCGGAGCCGGTGGCCATATCGCCCTGCCTGGAAAGCACTATGGCGGGGCGGTCACACTCTTCCACCAGGCGGGAAGCCACAATGCCCACCACTCCCGGATGCCAACCGTCGCCCGCCACCACCACAGGCAGTCCCTCGTCCTCCTTCGCAGCCTGAGCCAGGGCATCCGCCAGCACCAGCTCTTCCACAGCGCGACGCCTGGTGTTCTCCTGATCGAGCAGGCAGGCGATTCTCATAGCGTCTTCCATGCTTGCCGTCAGGAATATTTCCACCCCGGCGGCAGCATCGGCCATCCTGCCGGCAGCGTTCAACCGGGGAGCAATATGAAAAGCTACCTGATAGGCATCAATGCTGCCGGGAGTGCATCCGGATACCGCCGCCAGAGCCGAGATGGCCGGCCGCGGCGCTTCGTTCAGGAAATGGAGGCCCAGGCGGGCCATCACCCGGTTCTCGTCGACCAGCGGTACCACATCGGCAATGGTGCCCAATGCCACCAGGTCCAGGAGATCCCTCAGGCTGTCCGGGACGGCGAGGGCTTCTGCCAGGGCCGAGAGGAGTTTATAGACCACTCCCACCCCCGCCAGATGGGGGAATGGATAGCCGCCTCCGCCGACTTTAGGATTGATCAGCGCCAGCGGGGCGGCCACATCCTCCTCAGGTTCATGATGGTCGGTGATAAGGCAATCAACGCCCAACTCGGCAGCCAGCTTCACTTCTTCCCGGGCATTGGTGCCGCAGTCCACCGTGAGGAGCAGCCGGCAACCGGTAGCGGCGATCATCTTTATCGCTTCCCTATTTAAACCATAACCCTCATCCAGGCGATGCGGCAGGTAGTAGTCGACGGCATAGCCCAGGCGGCGCAAGGCGATCAAGGCCGTCGCCACCCCGGTCTGCCCGTCTACATCGTAGTCGCCATAGATCACTATCCGGTCGCCGTTTTTCCTGGCCTCCACCAGGCGGGCCACAGCTTTCTCCACATCCGGCAGCAGCCAGGGAGAGTGCATGATCTGCACATCGCCGTCGAGCATGGAGCGCGCCGCCTGGACGGAGGAAGCGCCGCGGGCGACGAGCACCGCAGCTGTCACCCGGCTCACCGCCAGCGAGCGGCTGATCTCTTCCACCAGATCCGGGTCTAAAGGAGCAAACCGCCACAAGGGAGCCGTGGTCATACTACAGAGGAAACCCCGTTCTTGGTCATTTTCACTTCGACATTATCGGCCAGGCGCACCGTCAGGACATCGTCGCGCATGGCCACGATCTCCCCATACAGACCGCCCACGGTCAGGATGCGGTCGCCTCTCTTCAGTTTGGACAGCATCTCCTGCCGTCTTTTCTGCTGGATCTGCTGAGGGCGCAAAAGCAGGAAGTAAAACATCAGCAGCACGATGAGGAAAGGTATCACCTGGGCGATGATAGGGGCACCCGCCGGCGCGGCGGCCGGCGCCTCGGCTGCAGCAGTCAAGAGCATTCTTCATCCACTCCTAATTTTTAGTTGACCCCAGAACCTCACGTTCTACATGAAGGTTCGTCAATCCTCTGCTGGAGATAATTCGCCTGAAATTCCTGCCACAGGGCGATAAAGGTCCCCGCGGCAATGCTTTCCCTGATTTTCCGCATCAGATCCAGCATATAGTGAAGATTGTGCCAGGTGGTGAGGCGCAGGCCGAGAATTTCTCCCGCATGCAAAAGGTGGCGGATATAAGCCCTGGTGTAGTTCCGGCACACATAACAGCCGCACTCCTCGTCCAGCGGGGAAAAATCGGCGGCATAAGCGGCATTGCGCACGGTGAGTCGGCCGCGGCCGGTTAAGACAGTGCCGTGACGAGCCAGCCGGGTGGGCAGCACGCAGTCGAACATGTCCACCCCTCTGGCCACGGCAGCAAAGATGTCTTCAGGCGCCCCCACCCCCATAAGATAGCGGGGTTTTTCCGGCGGCAGGCAGGGCACCACCCAGTCGAGCACCTGATACATCGTTTCCTTAGGCTCACCGACGCTCAAGCCGCCGATGGCCAACCCGGGAAAGCCCAACTCCGCTATCTCCCGAGCATGCTGCTCCCGCAGATGGCGGTAGACCCCGCCCTGGATGATGCCGAAGAGCGCCTGCTCGCTCCGGGCGGCGGCGAGGGCCTCCAGGGAGCGGGCCGCCCAGCGGGTGGTGCGGGCCATGGAGGCGGCGATATATCCCGGTTCGGCGGGATAGGGCGGACATTCATCCAGCACCATGGCAATATCGGAACCCAGTTCCCCCTGAATTTTCACCACCAGCTCAGGGGTCAGAAAATGCCTTGAGCCGTCCAGATGAGACTTAAACTCGACCCCTTCCTCGCTCAGACGCCTCAGCTCCGCCAGGCTGAAGATCTGATATCCCCCACTGTCGGTCAGAATGGGCCGCGGCCAGTTCATGAATTTATGCAATCCGCCGGCCCGGGCGATGATCTCCGGGCCCGGTCGCAGGTAAAGATGATAAGTATTGCCCAGGATGATGCCGGCGCCCATCTCCGCCAACTCCTCGGGAGTGGCGGTCTTCACCGTAGCCTGGGTGCCGACGGGCATGAACACCGGCGTCTCCACTTCCCCGTGCGGGGTGGATAGACGCCCGATCCTGGCGGCACATTCCCGGCTCTGCCGGATAACCTCAAAAACGATGGCCATCTGTAAAATTACTCCTCCGCGCTCGGCAGGCGCTCAAATGATAATCATCGCGTCTCCGAAGCTGTAGAAACGGTATCTCTTCTCCACCGCCTCAGCATAGGCTCTCATGACCAAATCGCGCCCGGCAAAGGCGCTGACCAGCATCAAAAGCGTGGAGCAGGGCAGGTGGAAGTTGGTGATCAAACAATCGGTCACCTGAAAGCGAAAGCCGGGATAGATGAAGATGGCGGTCTCCCCGCCTCCTGGTCGCACCAGTCCCGGTCGTTCCGGATCGGCCTGGGTCTCAAGCACCCTGACGGAAGTGGTACCTACAGCCACGATCCGCCCGCCCCCGGCTTTGGCGCGGTTGATGATCCCGGCCGCTTCTGGGCTCAGAGTATAGGCTTCGCTGTGCATGACGTGCTTCTCCACCACCGCCTCTTTCACCGGTCTGAAGGTGCCGAGACCGACATGCAAGGTGACATAAGCAAAAGCCACTCCCATCTGCGTCAGCTTGGCCACCAACTCCGGCGTGAAATGCAGCCCGGCCGTGGGAGCCGCGGCCGAGCCGGGGTGGCGGTTATATATAGTCTGATATCTCTCCGGATCTGCCAGATCTTTTTTTATATACGGCGGAAGCGGTGTGCGGCCCAGCCGGGTGAGCTGCTCGTCGACCGTCCCTTCCCGGCAGCTGAATTCCACCAGCCTGCCCCCGGCAGCCGTCTTGGCTAAGATCACGGCCGACAGCTCTCCGGAGCCAGCGCCGGCGGCGGGAGCGGCACCGAAGCTCACCGCGGCACCGGGCTGCAGACGCCGGCCCGGTTTGGCCAGCACTTCCCAGCGCCGCTCATCGAGGCGGCGCAAAAGGAGGAACTCCACCGCCCCGCCACCCGGCTGGCGCCGGCCGAGGAGCCGCGCCGGCAGGACACGGGAATCATTGACCACCAGGCAATCGCCCGGCTGCAACATCTCAGGCAACTGGTAAAAATGGCGATGGGCGAGCCTCTCCCCGGCCCGTTCCAGGACGAGCAGACGGGCGGCATCCCTCGGTTCGACAGGTTCCTGAGCAATTAGCTCCTCAGGCAACTCATAATAAAACTCATCCACACGCAATGTACATCATACTCATTTCCAGCTTGCTCCCGGCGGTCCGGCCTCCGGCGGCGCACCGGCCGTCGTAATGCCGGCCGGGCCAATGTCGGTCCGGCTAATCGTCATGCTTGTAAATCATCTGTTTTATAAAGGCGCCGTGATCGCGCCAGCCGGGCTTCACCTTCACCCGGAGCGAGAGGAAGACCTGGCATCCCAAGAGCGCCTCGATCTCCCGGCGGGCCCCGGTACCGACAGCCTTCAGCATCGAGCCGCCTTTGCCGATGATGATGGCTTTTTGCGACTCCCGCTCTACGTAGATATTGACCTCCACATCGATGAGATCGTCGCGGCCCGCTCTGGGCTCGATGCGCATCGTCTCTATAGCGATGGCATGAGGTATTTCCTCGCTGGTCAGGTGCAATATCTGCTCTCTCACCAACTCGGCGATGATGAAGTTCTCCGGCCGCTCACTGGTTTGGCCTTCAGGATAATATAAAGGCCCGGGCGGCAACAAAGCGGTGATGGTTTCTAAGAGCGGCGCCACATTATACCCAGTCAGGGCGGAGATGGGAAAGACGGCGTGGAATTTCCCCAGACTCGCGGCCTCTTCCAGGACGGCCTCCACCTTATCTCTCTCCAGGGCGTCCACTTTGTTTACGGCGAGGATCACCGGCGTCTCCGTCTGGGCCAGGCGCTCGGCAATAAAGCGGTCGCCCCCGCCTATGCCCGCCGCCCCGTCGACGAGAAACAAAATGCAGTCCACATCCAGCCAGGCGGAGAACGCCACCCGTACCATATTCTCCCCCAACAAGTGCTGCGGCTTGTGTATGCCCGGAGTGTCCAGGAAGATGATCTGACTGCCCGGTCTGGTCAGGATCCCGGTAATCCTGTTCCTGGTGGTCTGGGGTTTGTCGGAGACAATGGCGATCTTTTTGCCGATCATTAGGTTTAACAAAGTCGATTTGCCCACATTGGGCCGGCCGGCTATGGTCACAAAGCCGGAGACATGATTATCTGCAGTCAAAGGCGGCTTCCCCTCCTATCGCCGGTTTTATGTAAAGATAAAGAGAAAGGCGCCGGCAAGAGGCGCTCCAGGGCGGCGATCTCCCTCTTACCGGTGAGAGCGGCCATGATCACCGTCATCTCCGGACTGAACTCGGCGAGGACCTGACGGCACACGCCGCAGGGTACCGGCACCTCTTCTTCCCCGGTGTCGGCCACCACGGCGATAGCCCGGAAGGCGCGCTCCCCCTCCGAGACCGCCTTCACCAGGGCCGTCCGCTCGGCACAGATAGTCGCCCCATATGAGGCATTCTCCACATTGCAGCCGGTGTAGATTTTGCCGCTTTGGCCGAGCAGTGCCGCTCCCACCCGGAAACCGGAATAAGGAGCATAACTATTCTGCCGGGCGGCGCCGGCCGCCGCAATCAATTTTTCGCTCAGTTCGGGAGCTATGTGACCGGAATCCATATATCATCCACTTTCCTACCAGAATAGTTGGAACACTAAGGTGGTCAACAGGATACCCAAGAGCCCGCCGGCCACCACCTCGGCGACATTATGTATGCGGGCTTCCACCCTGCTCTGCGCCACGAGGCAAGCGATGGCCAGCGAAAAAAGGACCGGCAAGGCAGTGGGACTGATGAAGAAAGTGGCTGTAGCCAGGGAAAAAGCCACGGCGGCATGACCGCTCGGCATTCCGCCCTGCAACTGCAGGACCGCCCCGCCGAAAGCCTTGAGCAATAGGACGGCGATCAAAACCGCGGCTACTCCCACCAGCGTCACCTGGGCCGGTATGGGCGGCAAGCGCACCAGGTGCCTTTGGTGCAGCAAGACCAACCGCTCGGAAAAGAGCAAGAATCCCACCCCGGCAGCGATGATGGAAGAGATCAAGACGGCGGCGGCAGCCACATTTTTGGCCGCGGCCGCCAGCGGGTGATACTCCTCGGTCACCAGGTCGACCAGGCTCTCGATGGCCGTGTTGATCAATTCCGCTACCAGGACCAAGCCGATCACCAAAGCCAAGAGCGCCGTTTCCAGCGGCGACATCCGGAAAGCCGTCGCCAGAAGGATCACCAGGAGAGCCATCAGAAGGTGAATCCGGAAATTGCGCTGCGTGCGGTAGGCATGAACCATCCCTCTCAGGGCGAAGGTCATGCTTTCCATAAAATGACGCGATTTAAAGTAACCCAACTTCAGTCGCCCTGCCGGCTATAACCGATGCCGGACAGCACGGCCTCCTCGCTTTCTCGCATGATAGACCGTTCCTCTGCCGAATCATGCCCAAAGCCGAGCAAATGCAATACCCCGTGCACGGTTAAAAAGGCCATCTCCCTTTCCACCGTATGGCCATATTCCGCCGCCTGCCGGTATACCCTGGGAAGGGAGATTACCACATCGCCTAAAAGCACCGGCAGCTGTTCAGCTCCCTGCCCCGACTCCGGTTCCGCTCCCTGCTCCGGCTCCTCTACCGGTGGCCCGTCCTCGCCCTCAAGCAAAGAGAAAGAGAGGACATCGGTGGGGGCGTCGACACCCCGCCAGGTGCGGTTGAGCTCCCTGATCAGCTCCTCATCGGTGATGAGCAGGCTCACCTCTGCCCCGGCATCCCCAAAGCGGCGCAGTGCCTCAAGAGCGGCCTTCTCGGCCACGGCGAGCAGTTGCTCGGACACCTCGACATTTTGCACCGTGATCACGATGCTCATCTCATACCGCCTCCTCCGGCGTCGAGCCCTGCATGTCCTCCACCACCGCACCTCCAGGATACTCGATGCGGCGGTGGTAAATCCCGGTCAGCACCTTGACGAAAGCGTTGGCTATGCGATCCAGATCCTTGAAGGTGATATCGCTCTCATCCAGCTGGCCGTCATGAAGCCGCTCCTTGATGATCTTGCGGACCATGCCGTCGATTTTGCCCGGCGTGGGCTGCTCCATGGAGCGCACCGCTGCTTCGCAGGCATCGGCCAGCATCACTATGGCTGCTTCCCGGGTCTGGGGCAGCGGGCCGGAATAGCTGAAATCTTTCGTCTCCAACTGCTCCCCACCGGCATTTTCCACCGCTTTGTGGTAGAAGTATTTGACCATATCCCGGCCATGATGCTGCTCAATGATATTGATGATCTCCTCGGGCAGCTTATAGCTCCGCGCCAGCTCCACCCCGTCTTTTACATGCGAAGTGATGATCAGGGTGGAAAGGGAAGGCGTCAGCTTGTCGTGCGGATTGGGCATGCCGTATTGATTCTCGATAAAGAACAACGGCCGCTTTGTCTTGCCCACGTCGTGATACTGGGCGCCCACCCTGGCCAGCAAGGGATCGGCGCCGATAGCCTCCGCCGCCGCCTCGGCCAGATTGCCCACAATCAGGCTGTGATGATAGGTTCCCGGCACCTCCAACAGCAACTTGCGCAGCAGAGGATGATTGGCATTGGATAACTCCAGCAGCCTGATGGAGGAGGTGATGCGGAACAGGCTCTCGGCATACGGCAATATGCCTATCACCAGGACGGAGGAGAGCAAGCCGTTGAAGAAACCGAGAAAGGAATATTTGGTCAGGAAGCTCTCCGAGCGAAAGAGCCCCATGGCCAGGAGCGTGAGGAAATTCACCAGACCGACCACCAGGCCGGCCCTGGTTAAATCCATGCGCTGGCTGACCCGGGAGACGCTGAACACCCCGGTGAGGCCGCCGGCCATGGCCAGCAGCACATATTTCATATCCTGACCCATGACGATGCCGATGGTGGCCGCCAGATATAAGGTGACCATCACGGCCAGCTTGCTGTCCAAGGTGATGGCCACCAACATGCTGGCCATGGCGGTGGGAATGAGGTAACCCATCCCCTCCCAGGAAAATAGACTCATACACTTGATCAGGCCGGTGGATATCGCAATAATCAATGCCAACCAGATGAGCAGGTGGCGCTTGACCAAAAGCGGCTTGTATTGCTGGTAAATGTAAAGCGACAAGGCGCTCAGAAGCAAGGTAACCAGCAAAATCAGGCCCAGGGCGGCAAAATAGTTGGCCCGCCGGCCCAGGAGGCCCAGATCGCGCATGATCTCATAATGCTCCGGCTGGATCAAGTCCCCTTCCCGCACGATAATCTGCCCTTGCTCCACATAAACCGACTGCACCTGGCGGCGGGCTTGTTCCCGGATTCTTTCCACTTTCTGCCAATCGAGCGACAGATTGGGCATCACCACCGCCGGCACCACCCCGGCGAGGAACGTCTTCTGCCCGGCGCTGCGCAAGGAAGCTTCCAGCCTGTCCTTGAAGCGGGCGCGTTCGATATCGATCTGCGCATCGCTGATCCGCTCGTTGCGCATCTCTTCGCTTAAAAGGGCGCGTCCTTCCCTCTCCCAGCTGTTCAGCTCGTCAAGGGTCATCTGCAGGCCTTCTTTGATCACTTCCATGCCGATGGTCAGGCCATAGCGGGTGGCTATGTCCTCTCTCGCTGCTTCCGCCACCTCCTGCAGTTTGGCGGCTTCACCGCCCAGCTCTTCCTGGCGACTGCGCAGGATGGCGAAAACCCCGGCCAGGTTTTCTTCCGCTTTCAGGGCCACGCTGGGATCGATGACATAATTGGCGGCTACGGCCGCCGCCTCCCGGAAAGCTGCTTCCGCCGCCTCTTCCCGCAGCTGTTCGGTGCGGTAGCGGTTGATCACCCGCCGCGGGGCTACCACATCACGCTTGGCCACCTGTCCCACCACGGCGCTGATGGGCTCGGGTATCAGGTCGACAAGCAATATGGCATTGATCACGATGAACAAGACCAGAAGCACCGGCCACCATGGGTTGCGGCCGAGGGCCGGGGTCCATTTGCGAAACCGTTCGCCTACCGTCTTCAGGGCGTCTTGTTTTTTCATGGCAGCACCTCGCCTTTGCGCTCCACCCTGTCGGCATACTCTTCATATGCTTTTATTATTTTCTGCACCAGTTCGTGACGGACCACATCTCTTTCATCCAGGTAAACAAAACTAATGCCACTGATACCTGCCAGGATGGTCTGCACTTCAATCAGTCCGGAAAACTGGCCCGCCGGCAAGTCCACTTGGGTGATGTCCCCCGTGACCACGATTTTGGAATTATAACCCATACGGGTGAGGAACATCTTCATCTGTTCCGGCGTGGTGTTTTGAGCTTCGTCGAGAATGATGAAGGCGTCGTCCAGGGTCCGGCCCCGCATGTAAGCCAGCGGCGCCACCTCAATGATGCCCCGCTCCATATGGCGCTGGAACATTTCCACGCCCATAATATCATAAAGCGCATCATATAGCGGCCGCAGATACGGATCGACCTTATCCTGCAGATCGCCGGGAAGAAAGCCCAGCTTCTCACCGGCTTCCACTGCCGGCCTGGTGAGGATCAGCCGATTGACCTCCTTGTTTTTCAGGGCATTGATGGCCATGGCCATAGCCAGGTAGGTCTTGCCCGTGCCCGCCGGGCCGATGCCGAAGACGATGCCGTTGCGGCGGATTGCATCCACATATATTTTTTGTCCCCTGGTCTTCGGATAGATGCGCCGTCCGCGCGCCGTGACCGTCACCACGTCGGACTGAATGTCTTCCAAAGTGCCGTTGCCGTCCAACGCCAGCTGTATAGCATGTTTCACTTCATTTACAGTAATATATGGGCGCCGGCGACACATGGCCACGAGGTCGGTGAGCACCGCTTTCGCCTTGTTGATGCCATCACCCGATCCTGAAAGGAGCAGAGTGCGCCCGCGGGCGACGATCTTCACCCCCAGGCTTTCCTCAATCACTTTCAGATTCTCGTCTCTGGGACCGAAAAGCCCCGGGAGCGAGGCCTCATCGTCCACCACAAATTGACTATGGATTATATTGGTGCTCAAAATGAGCTTGTCCACCTTTCTTTTTGATTGCCCGATTAATAACCCGGGCACCCCGGCCGGCAGCACGGTTGCAACAGCACGGATAATGATTATATAAAAACAGCGTATACAAGGCAAGATAAACGGTTTGCCAGGTAACCGGCCGGTCGCTCAAGGTCCGGGAATCGGCATTTTGCCGGTCAGCGATCCAAGAGCCGGCCGGTAATAGTCCGCTCCCGCCGCCGCGGCCGTCACATGCGGTTGGAAACTTCTGATATTTTCTATAGCCTCCACCATTATTTTTACTTGCAATACCTCAATATCTCCTACCGACAACCGCTCCACTTCTATCTTTGGGGGGCACTGCAATTCCGCTCCCGGCTGCAGACGAGCCTGCACCTGTTCCCAGGCGGCCGCCTCCGCCAGCCGGTAAGCGGTCTGCTCATCGACCGGTTGCCGGTGCAGCTTTATCTCCTCGCTCCAGGTGATGGACAAAACCAACGGCAAGGTAAAACGGCCCAAAGACGGCTGCCATCTTTTCACCTTTTGCTTATAATCGGTAAATTCCGGTGTGCCGCCCAGGAAAAAATCCCGGCTCCCCACCGTGAGGCGGATCTGCCGGTGGCGACGGCCGGTCGGCTCTTCGCTGCGCTCCGTCAGAGCCGCTTCCGCCCGCCCCTCATGCCACACCAAGGCTCGCACCACACCTTCCGCCCTGAGATACGGCGGCTCACCCTTGGCTATTTTTTCGGCATGCAATGGATGCTGCGGTGGCAGCAAACCGCTGATCAATACCTCTCCGGCCCGCACCGTATCTCCTTTTGCCACCACCGGTATACCGCGCAGCACAAATATTTCGACTATCATGCCGTCATATAACGCCACAATATCCCCGGGCAACGTCAGCTCCGGATCGGGAAACACTTTTTCCGCCACATGAATGACGGCCAGTGTGCCCCTGGTCTCCACATAAGCCCAAGAAAGATTGTCAAAGGTCAAAAGCAGCTCTCTTTCCACTTCCCCGCTGGAAAAAGCTCTTTTCCAGGCACCCGGATAGAGCCCATGTTGGGCGGCCACGGCCAGGAGGCGTTCACCGGGCACGGTAAGCGCTCCTTTGACCTCCACAAACCACACCATGGAAGAAAGCACATATATGATCGCCAAGGCAAGAAGCCCGCCGGCTATGAGAGCTTTGCGCCGCGCCAGTTTGTGCAGGAAAAAAGGCAGCCCCACCCGTTTCAGGATGGTCATCCGCCATTCCTGGCGCCCCGCCAACCGCCTGAGCCGGCGAAAGCCGGCGGCGGAGACCCTGGTCACCAGCATGTCTGCGGTGAGCCGCTCCACATGGCGCAGCACCACCCCGGCATGAGCGGCGGCGTTGATAAATCGCTCGAGCCGGCGGCCTTTAACCTTGATTATAACATAGCCTGGCCAGTGCCAGTAATTGCCGCGCCTCACCTCGGAAAACTCCACCTTCCCACCCGGTCCGGTGCCGGCTATAAGAGCTGCAAACCATCGATCTGCCCACTCACCAGCACTTCATGTTCATAGATGGCACTGATGAAGAGCCTCGTGCCGGTGACAATCACTTCACCGTGTGCGGTGGCGATGCGGATACGGCTCGGGGAAAATTCGATCACACCTTTGTGGTTTTCCACCTGGAGCTGCAGCCGGCCGACAAGTATCACCCTGGATAAATCCAGGACCACATCCTGGGGCAGCTCCAGCGCTCCGGAGAGCTTCTCCAGCATACGATGCCAAGCTCCGGCCTCCGGCATCAGTCATACCTCCCGCACAGGTCTCTCCTACTCTATGCAGCGGGAGGAGGGGTCAAGAACCGCTGTTGCCGTAGGTGTACCGTGGTCTGGTCTGCTGCGGTGAGCTTTTGCTCTCCCGGCCTGCGGCGACTATATCCTATATATCCGGACCAATCTCTTCGCCGGCAAAGCGATCGGTGCCGGCTTCGTATGGATCCTCTCCGGCCTCACCAGGGTATGCTGCGCCGGGCGCATGCCGGCAGCACCTCACCCCCAGCCGGCCGCGGCGCAAAGCCCAGGCCAAGGCTCTGAGCACTTCCGCCTCCGCCTGCTCGCTCTCCAGCTTGGCGCCGGCATGTCGCCCTATATCCACAGCGGTGATGGCAATGGAGAGGATCTCGAAAGCCGTATTGGTCGCCAAATCCTTCTCCAGCACGGCGGCGGAAAAAAGGCCGGGATCCTCCAGGACCGCCTGATGAGAGCTTGCGGCACCAATTGCGGCCACCAAGCCCTCTTCGACCCGGGCCACAATGGCGGCTTCCCCGGCGTCCCCGCCAGACAGGCGGTCGAGCACGGCCCGCACCGTCACCTTGGCCTTGACTTTGAGCTCCACGCCGTCTTTGGCAAAGGCCGATACAAAGGGTATTTCGATCACTTTGGGCAAAAGGCACATCCGCACGGCTTCCTTTATATGGCACCCAGCCAAAGTCAGGGCGGCCGCTTTGGCGAAGGGTAGGTCGATGTGCGCCCGCTGCGCCGTCACCATAGCGTCTACCACTTCATCCGCATCACCACCGGCTATGAGGTGAGCTTCCAGTTCTGCACCAGTCACCGGTAAGCCGGCTTGGCGCGCTTTGATGAGCGGTAGGACCACTCGTGCCGGGGCGATGCGCCGCAGCCTCAGGCCGATCAAAGCCGGCAGGCCGACCTTCACCCCTGCCGCCCGGGCCGATATCCATAAACCTATGGGAAAGAAACCGGTAATTATAGCCAACAGGAGCAGCACCAGGAGCGCCGCCGGGAGCACCGGCAAAAAGAGCGCCATCACGGTAAGCAATGAAGGGACAGGCATAATCGGCCCCTCCTTATCGAAAAATCATCCGTGATAGACTATATCTTCCTATGGGCTACCATCATTCCTCTTACTTGATGAAAGGGGGTTAAAAGACGCGGGGCATATGCAAAAAAAGATAAAAAAAGAGCCCCGCACGTGATCGGCGGGGCGGTGGGTCATATTAAAACTCCTTGTTCCTGCGGCTTGCTCTCTTCCGGGCGGCCTCGGCTTTCTTCTTCCGCCGCACGCTGGGCTTTTCGTATACTTCGTGCTTCCGTGCTTCCGACTGGATGCCTGCTCTGCGGCAAGCCTGCTTAAATCGCCGCAAGGCGCGATCGAAGGACTCGTTTTTATTAACGCGTACTTGTGCCATGAAAACCCCTCCTTTCGCGCCGGTTCGACGTCAATTCTCCTCGTGACGGATAAATGCTGCCTAGGGCGCTCCCCTGAACCGTTCATCATCCCG
Organism: Bacillota bacterium; assembly: GCA_012840225.1. Lineage (GTDB taxonomy): Bacteria > Bacillota > Limnochordia > DTU080 > DTU080 > DULU01. The sequence goes on along the minus strand of DULU01000082.1, from coordinate 18,966 downwards.
GAGGCCAACCGAGACGCCGGCCGCCCAGGAGATGCAGGTGAATGTGCGGTACCGATTGTCCGCCGTCCTCCCGGCAATTGATGACGACGCGATACCCGCTATCCAGCTCAAATTTGGCGGCCAACTGCCTGGCGACCGAGACGATCCGGCCCAACAAAGGCGCTTCGGCGTCGGTCGTCTCGGCCAGTGAAGCAATGTGACGGCGTGGTATCACCAACAGATGTACCGGGGCAGCCGCATTGATGTCGTGAAAGGCCACAATGTCCTCATCCGCATGCTCGATTTTGGCAGGTATTTCCCCCGCTGCTATCTTACAGAAGATGCAATCCGGCACTTCGGCCACATGAATCCCCCCGGTACTGCTGGTAAATCAGAGCTTAACTTAGCGAACCCTGAAACTTTCGACCCAGCCATATTCGACAAAACCTTGGCGCTTCCTGCCTAATTTGCTTTTACCCCAAAACTAAATGCGGAAACCGGCGTGGCCGGCACCAGTTGGCCAAGCGGTATGCCCTTATCAAGCGCTTTATTCCCCGACACCGGCACCGGCAGGTGCACCCTGATATAGTTATCCGTCAATCCTTGCATATATCCAGGATATGCATCCGAGGTCCCTTCCACTAAAACATTTACTGTTTTTCCTATAACTCCCTCATGAAATTGCAGGGAAAGCTCGTCGGCCAGCTCCATCAAGCGCCGCACTCTTTCTTTTTTAACCTCGGAGGGCACTTGATCAGGCATGTTATAGGCTATCGTCCCTTTCCGCCTGGAAAAAGGAAACACATTGATCCTGCTGAAGGCCATCTCCCGGCAAAACCGGCAGGTAGCCTCAAAATCAGCTTCCGTCTCGCCGGGAAAGCCGACGATGATATCCGTGGTGACGGCCACTTCCGGGATCAGGCGGCGCATACGCTCTACCAGCTGGCGGAAATCATCGGCGCTGTGCCGGCGCCTCATGGCCTCCAATATCTTGTCGCATCCGGATTGCGCCGAGATATGCAGGTGGCGGCACATCACCTCCGGGTGACCGGCCATCACCTCCAGCAGTTCATCGCTCACCTGATGAGGATCGATGGAACTCAGCCGCAGGCGTTTCATCTCGGGGAGGCGGGCCAATTCCTCCACCAGGCGCGCCAGGCGCCACTCTCCCGGCAGATCCAGGCCCCAAGACCCGAGGTTGATGCCCGTCAGCACAATCTCCCCAAATCCTTGCGCCATCAGGTCCTGCACCTCGGCTAACACCTTTTCCGGCCGGCGGCTGCGGCTGGGCCCTCTGGCTCTGGGGATGATGCAGAAGGCGCAGCTTTCGTTGCAGCCGTCCTGGATTTTCACAAAGGCTCGCACCCGCCCTTCGGAGAAGCTGGTGGGGATTTCCTCAAACTGGCGGAAAGTAGCCGCTCTGGCCGGCTGCTTGACGTCTTCCGGCACCAGGCCGGCTAAAATCGCCTCCACCTGCTCCACCAAACCGGCACGGGGCTGCACCCCGGAAATGATGCCGATACCCGGAATGCCGGCCAATTCATCCGCTGCCGTCTGCGCATAACATCCCGTGGCGGCCACCAGCGCCCCGGGATGTTCGTTGATCGCCTTTCTCAACTTTTGCCGGGATTTGGAGGCCGCCACAGAGGTGACGCAGCAGGTGTTGACCACATAGACATCGGCTTCCTGATCGAAATCCACCAGCTCAAAACCGTGCTTTTTAAACAGGGTAGCGAGAGCCTCCATGTCACAATAGTTGACCTTGCAGCCCAAAGTGGCCAAAGCTATCCTCTTTTTCGTCGTCCCGCTCATTGGTGCTACCTCCATAAAGCCAGTGTAAGCACAGTCAGGATGCCGGTCAACATCCTGATGCCGAAACGTTGGTTAGTTTTTTGTCAATTATGGCGGGTCGCGCCAACAACGCTGGTATATCGGCAAAGGATGTGCCGCCAAAGGGAGCGAATAGTCAATATATCAATAATATGTCTACCCTCATTGGCCATCGCGGGCAAGAGGAGGTTCTGCATGTCTAACAAAGTTTTGATCGTCGATGATGAGCCGGCCATTGTGGAGCTCGTCGCCTTCAATCTGAAAAAAGAAGGTTATGAGGTAATCGTGGCCGAGGATGGGCAAAAAGCCCTGGAGCTTTGGCGCTCGGAACGCCCTGATCTGGTCATTCTCGATCTGATGATACCGGAGCCGGACGGCTACGAAGTGTGCCGGGTGATCCGCCGGGAAGGAGCCACGCCGGTGATCATGCTCACCGCCCGCGGTGAGGAAGCCGACCGGGTGAAAGGGTTGGATCTGGGGGCTGACGATTATATGGTGAAGCCCTTTAGTCCCAAAGAACTCCTGGCCAGAGTGAGGGCGGTCCTGCGCCGGGCTCCCACCTTGCAGGATGACCACGTGATCGCCATCGGCGACCTGGTGATCGACGACCTGCGCCATGAGGTGCGGGTGGGCGGGAAGCTTATCGATCTGACGCCCAAGGAGTTTGAGCTGCTCAGGGAGCTCGCCGTCTCTCCGGGTCAGGTCCTGGAACGTGATTACCTTCTGGAAAAAGTTTGGGGCTATTCCTTCGCCGGCGCCACCCGCACCCTGGATGTGCATATTCGCCGCCTGCGGCAAAAAATAAATGATGATCCCCAGTCGCCGAAGTATATAGAGACGGTGCACGGTCTGGGCTATAAATTTATCGAACAGGAACCGCACAATGTTTGAATTTCGTCGTCCGGGCATTTTATATATAGCGGCCAGCGGCATTGTGGCCGCCCTGGGAGCGGGGGTGGCCGCCGGCAGCGGTCACCTGCTGGTGGCCTTCTTCAGCTTGCTCTTTAGCATCTATCTTTTTTCCATATTAATGAAAAGAATCAGCACCATACGCCACGCCCTCCAGCAGCTGCAGCAAGCGGTGGAAACTTTGCCTGAGGGCACGCTGCCCCAGCTTTCCACCGCCCCCGGCGTGGAGTTGATGCGGCTGACGGCGGCTTTAGAGGAGATGAACATGCGCGTGCGCGAGCGCCTGGCGCAGCTGGAGAATGACCGCAACCGGCTGAGCGCCGTATTCACCAGCATGCGCGACGCCGTGATCACTTTGGGCAGCAGTGGACGCATTGTGCTCATCAATCCCGCCGCCGAGCGGCTTTTCGAAGTGAAAGCCGCCGCTGTGGTCGGCCAGGGGGTGCTGCAGGTCATCCGGCACCAGAAACTGGCGCGGGCCATGCAGGATGTGACCGCCAACGGCAAACCCATCACCCTGGAACTGGAGACCTTTGATGTGCCCATGCGCCATTTTCAGGCCGATTTAGCCCCCGTGCGTTCCACCAAAGGCGAGCTCACGGGAGCGGTGGCCGTCCTCCACGATGTCACCCAGCTGAGGCGGCTGGAGGAGATGCGGCGGGAATTTGTGGCCAATGTCTCCCATGAATTGCGCACTCCCATCACTTCCATCAAGGGTTTTCTCGAAACCTTGCTGGACGGCGCCATGGACGACACCGAAACCTGTCGCCGGTTTCTAACTATCTTAAGCAACGAAGCCAACCGCCTGGCCAATCTGGTCAACGATCTGCTCGATTTGTCCCGTCTGGAAGCCGAGACCGGTCCTGTGCCGATGGAGACGGTGGAGGTGGCGGAGGCTATCGATCAGGTCATGGAACTGATGACCCCGCTGGCCCAGAACCGCCGCATCAAGACCGAAGTACATGTGGAGCGCAACATCCTGATCAAAGCCAATAAGGCTATGCTGCACCAAGCGCTGCTCAACCTGCTGGACAATGCCATTAAGTATACGCCTGAAGACGGCAGGGTGTGGATCACGGTGGAAGCCCGGGAAGCAGAAGGGCTGGTGGACATCAACGTCCACGATACCGGCCCGGGCATTCCTTCTTCCCACCTGAACCGCCTGTTCGACCGTTTTTACCGGGTGGATAAGGCTCGCTCCAGATCCGTCGGCGGCACCGGGCTGGGTCTGGCCATCGTCAGGCTGATCGCCGAGCGCCACGGGGGAAAGGTGAAAGCAGCCAGCACAGTCGGCAAAGGCAGCACCTTCACCTTGACCCTGAGGGCCGCCCCCCGGCCACCTGCTGCCCCGAATGGTCCTGCCGGTCCGCATGGTCCTGTTGCTCCGAATGGTCCTGCCAGTCCGGACAATTCGGCGGCTGCAGGCAATACGGCCGCTCCGGGCAGCCAGACAGCTCCCGACAATCCCGCTTCTCCGGGCAGCCATAGTTAACAATTAGTTTACGGTGGTTTTCCACTACGATAGCCCGTTCATACAATTCCATAGTGTTATACTGATCTAAGAAGGTACTTCACGGGCATTAAGGAGCGAGTGATGATTACCGTAATGGCCCCGGTTCTCTCGGTTGCCGGAGCCGGTATTCTGACCCTGGGCATCAGCCTGGCAATAGGCATCTGTACCGTCTTTTTTCTGCCATATCGCATTGCTTCCTTTATCCGTCTGGCCGGGGAGTGGGCTACCGGGTTGGCGGGACCCGGACTTTTCGCCCTTTTTCTCGTCATCTCAACCCTGGTGGTGGACAACAAGCAATATGTATGGTCGAATCCGGCTCTGTTGGGGTCGGCTTTGACCTTGTCATATATACCGCTTCTGGTCGTGCTTATGCTCCATGCGCTGGAACCGCACTGGGCGGTGGCGCCGACCGGCCGGGCTCTGGGTTTGTCGGACATCTCCCTCTTTACCACCATGTTCACCTCCGCCGGAGCGGAGACAGGCAATGCTCTCGCCTTGGCCGGGTTGCGCATTACCACCGATTTCCTCAGCCTTTTGCTCTTTTTTACCTGGTGTGATCACTTTCGTTTCGCCATCCCCCTTGTGGTCACAGCCCTTGTGCTTTCGGCCGTTTTGTTTGCCAGGCATCTGACCAGATTGGTACAGCTGACGGGCGCTCCCGCCAATCCGCCGCATTTCTGCCCCCTGCCGGAGACACCGCCGCGGCTGGGTATACGCTTTCACCTGAGGGGGTTGCTCTGCGGGGTGTTAGCCGCCATGTTGCTCCTGTGGTTAATCGTTTTGTTTCTGGGCTGCATTTTCGGCAAAACGGTGGAGGGGCTGTCCGGGTCGTTCGTCTTCCCCAATCTTCATCCTGTGCTCTCGCTGTTGTTGTTGTTTCTGGCTGCCGGCGCCCTGCTCTTTTTCCTCCGCGGGCCCAAAATGAACAACATGAATAAGGAGCAAGACTTTTTCCCCAAGATTTTTTTGGATAAATTCCTGTTAGTGCCGGCCGGCCTCTCGCCGGTGCTTTTTGCTGCTTTGGTGGTCGCCCTTATGCCCGGACCGTGGTTTCTCTGGCTCCCCGCTGTTGCCGGCAGCATTTGTCTTTATGTAATCATCCAGGTCATGGCGGCGCATCAGGTAAACCTGATGGTGGGTGAAGCGGCTTTAGTGCCCGGAGAGAACACCATGGCCGGTGCCGCCCGGGCTTTAGGTCTGCCGCTTTCCGACCCACAAGGCTTCATCAACGATGTCTGCCAGGCGCTCTCGGCTGCCGCCGCCTGGAGCGGAGCAGCGGCGCTGCTGGAAATCTGCGCCGCTGTAGGAGCCGCCGGCGCGGCTGCTTCCCTGCCGGTGGGGCGGATCTTTTTCTGGCTGACGGCAGCCGCTTTTCTTCATGTCCTCTCACTCTGGGTGCGCAGCACCTGGCCGCGGCCGACCATGGCTTGGTCCGCTGATTTCCTGTCGATCGGACAAGAGGAGGTTACCTAATGCTCACACCGCCACCGCAACCTTTGAGCCTTGAGATCAAGGAACTCACAGTGCGCTGCCGCGACGGCATTCGGGTAAAGAATGTCTCTCTTTCCGTCACCGCCGGAGGCACTCTAGCCCTCATGGGGCCGGTGAATTCCGGTAAGTCGGAAATTTTATGGGCGGCCAACGGGCTCCTGGCAGAAGTGCCGGGTATGAGCATCACCGGTCAGGTGCTGATAGACGGCATTGACAATCATAATATATCGGTCAAAGAGCTGCGGCACCGAGTGGGCCTTTTGATTCCCGTCTCCCTTTCCCGCACTCCCTACAGCGAAGTGGCCGTCTCTCTGCGTTCCCTCTCCAGCCCGGCACAAGAGGTAGCTGCCAAGGTGGAGTGGGCTCTGCGCTTGGTGGGGTTGTGGAAAGAGGTGAGGGATCGCCTGCATCAGCCCTATAACCATGCCGATCCTACCCTGCTCAGGCTTTTGTGCTTGGCCCGCACCATCGCCAGGCAACCGGGTTTGCTCCTGCTTGATGATCCTACCCGCGGCCTCGACAGCATCAGCCGGGCCCGCTTTGAGGATGCGGTGGTGCGCATCCTGGCCGAAGGTTTCGCCACCATCATCTGGGGCACCAGAGAACCGGATCAAGCCGGGCGGGTAGCCGGGCAGATCGCCTTTTTATATAATGGGGAACTGGTGGAATCAGGCAGTGCCAGGTGCCTTTTCGAATTTCCGAGGGATCCGCGCACCGAGAGTTTCCTCACCGGCGATTACCGACGGCTTTACGCCTTGGCCGGCAGCGAAAAAAGGAGGAGCCAGCCATGAATGAAGGGCGATGCCGGTTAGAGCTCGATGCCATTCATCAATATATTTTGCGCATGGGTGCCTTGGTGGAGGAAGCTATCCACAATGCCGACAAGGCGCTGATGACCCAGGATTTAGCCCTGGCCAGAAAAGTGGTGGCCGGCGACGACGACATCGACCAGTTGGAGAAAGTGATCGAAGCGCTCTGCCTGGAGTTGCTGGCCCTGAAACGGCCGCTGGCCGGAGATCTGCGCGCCGTGACCACGGCTCTGAAAGTGATCACCGATCTGGAGCGCATGGGCGATCATGCCACCAACATCGCGGAAGTCGCTCTCAAGCTGGGTGAAGCGCCGCTGATCAAACCGCTCATAGACATTCCCAGGCTGTCGTCCATGGCCCTGCAGATGGTACACAGCAGCCTGGATGCCTTTGTCAGGCGCGACGTGGAATTGGCCGAAAAAGTGTGCCGGGACGATTTGCCGGTGGATCGCCTTTATTTTGAGCTATATGACGTGTTGCTGGGATTTATCATGGAAGGCGGCGACAAGATCAGAGCAGGCCAAGCTTTGAGTCTATTGCTCGTGGCTCGCTTTCTGGAGCGCATCGCCGATCATGCCACCAATATCGCCGAGCGGGTCGGCTACCTGGTTTACGGCGACTGCAACCGGGTTAACCAGAGCGGCGTGAAACCGACGGCGTCCGCCGAGACCAAATAATAAGCCACTCCCCTGTGGCGTCCGTGCAGGTGATGCGCCACGGCGGGCCCGTGGAGATGGCCGTAAACACACATCTCTACCTCATATCTTTCCAACAAGTCTGTGAAACCGGTGGGGGCGCCGTCGCTCCCGGCCGGAGGGAAATGCATCATGACGATCAGCCTCCGGCAGTTGGCCCGGCGGGCAGCCTGCAGCGACAATTCCAGCCTCAGCAGTTCACGTCGGTATATTTTCTCATCCTGGTCCGGTGTCCCGGCCTCACCACCGCCACCCATGCCATCCCTGCCACTCATGCCATCCCTACCACTCATGCCATCCCTACCAGCCACGCCCGGCAGCTCCCAGCCTCTGGAGCCGGCTATCGCCGTCTCCCCGCTCCCCGGAATCAAAAGGAAGTCATTTTGCAGGGCAAATACCCCGGGAGGCAGCGCTTTCCTCACCTTACCGATAGCCTGCCACCAATAGTCATGATTGCCGCGCAGGATCACTTTATAGCCCGGCAGGTCGCCCAAATAAGCCAGATCTTCTTTTACCTCTTCCAGAGTCATGGCCCAGGAGAGATCGCCCGGCAACAGCACCCAATCCTCAGGCTGCACCAGGCGCCGCCAGGCGGCAGCGATGCGCTCCTGGTGATCGCTCCATGCCGAGCCGAATATGTCCATGGGTTTTTTTTGCCCGCCGGGCAAATGCAAGTCGCTCAGAGCAAAAAGATGCATGTCGTCGGCCGCCTTCTCCCCCATCACTTGTCGTCCACGGCGCAGATCTCACCCTCCAGCCCGCCGTCGGACGTGATGTGGATGATGCCGGCCGTCAGGTGCAGGCCGAAGCGCCTGTCGGTGGGCGAGCCGGGATTAAAAAGGAGAATCGAACCATGACGCTCGCAGGTGGGCATATGCGAGTGGCCGAAGACCACGGCATCCACTTCCTCGTCGCTGAAAGCCGATAGAGCACGAACCTTGGTGGAGCCGGCCGCACCGTCGCCGTGTATCAGGCCGATGCGCTTGCCAGCGGCGGTAACCACTTGCCGGCGCGGAATGCTGTATCTTAATTCATAAGGATCCATATTGCCGCATACCGCATGCACCGGAGCCAAGGCAGCCAGCTCATCCAGCACGTCGTGAATGGTGATATCCCCGGCATGGAGGATCAGATCGACCCCGGCAAAAAGTCCGAAAATTTTGCCGGGCAAAGCTCTGGCCCGGCCGGGAATATGCGTGTCTGAAAGGACGCCGATGCGCATCAGCCCAGTTCCCCCAATCCATATGAGATGGCGGCGAGCAAAGCCGGCCCGGCGGTTTCCGTGCGCAAAAGCCTGGGACCCAGGGAGACCGTCACGGCACCGCCGGCCGCCAGTTCCGCCACTTCGGCGGCATCCAGTCCACCTTCCGGGCCGACGACCACCCCGATAGCCGGTCCGGTGCCGGCAGGAGAAGAGGGAGTGGCGGAAGGGGAAAGAGAGGTGAGCTCTGCCGGCATTTTTGCCTCCACCTTTATTGTGGCCGCCTTGACGGCCTCCACCGCTGCCGCCAGCGGCTTTGTGGCCTCTTCCCAGGCCAGGATGATATGAGGCAACCCGCTTTCCCGCACGGCCTCCACCAGCGGGGCCGGTGCCTGCACTACCGGCCAGATCGTCCGCCCGCACTGTTTGGCCGCTTCCCGGGCAATTCTTTGCCAGCGCTCCACCCGCCGGCGGGCCCTGTCCCCGGTTATTATAGGAATGGAGCGAACGCTGCTCACCGGGATGATGGCCGCCGCCCCCAACTCCGTCGCCTTCTGCACTATGTAATCCATCTTGTCGCCTTTGGGCAACGCCTGGAAAAGGTGGAGGCGGGCCTTCATCTCCCCTCTGCCGAAAGATGCGCCCGTCACCGCCGCCACGGCCACTTCAGGTGTCACTTCCTGTAATACCGCATCATATTGCCAGCCGCTGCCGTCGATAACCTGAATCGCCTCCCCCGGCGACAGGCGCAGCACCCGGGAGAGATGCGCCAACTCCTCCCCCACGATCAGCAACTGCTCAGCCCGACCGTCGGCATCTCTTTTCACCATCTCCGGCGCGGTTATAAAGCGGTGCAAGCGGATCAGCCTCCTACCAGGCACACCCACTCATCGGTCTCCAGGCACTTCTCCATCTTTAAACCGGCGGCGCTCCAGGCCTGCTCCACGGCGGCCGCTTTGCCGATAATCACCCCACTGGCAATGAACCGCCCCCCGGGCGCCAGGCGGGCGGCTATGCCCGGCAGCAAGGCGATGATGACATCCGCCGTTATGTTAGCCACAATCACATCAAATCGGTTCTCCTCGGATATGTCGGCCAAAGTGCCGGCCAGAAAAGTGATGGCTCCCTCCACCTGATTGCGCCCAGCGTTCTCAGCCGCTACTTCTACCGCTTCCGGGGATATATCGACGGCCGTCACCTGCGCCGCTCCCAATTTGGCGGCGGCAATAGCCAATATGCCTGAACCCGTGCCCAAATCAAGCACACGCTGCCCAGGCTTGACCACCTGCTCCAGTTCGGCCAGGCACATCTGTGTGGTGGGATGATGTCCCGTGCCGAAAGCCATACCCGGATCAAGGATGAGCAAAATATCTTCCGGCTGCGGCGTATAGGAAAGCCACGAAGGGACGACTACCAGACGACGGCCGGCCCTGATCGGCCGGTAATACTTTTTCCAGGATTCCGCCCAGGCTTCCTCGGCGACCTCCCGGCAATACACCCGCCCCTCACCTGCCGGCAGCCCAAAAGAAGGCAGGCTCTTCACCTTTACCGCCAAATCCTGCAGCAACGGCGGCGAGAGCTGGCGGGGCCGGAGATAGGCGCGGACTATAGCCACCTCTGCCTCCGCATCTCCACCTCCGCCTCCGGCGGTGACGGTGGTGGCCCCGGCCGCCGCCCGGCCGGGAGACGGAGACGGCGCCTCTTCCAAAAACTCATCGTCGGCCAGGAGATCCGGGCCCAGTTGTTGCCGCCGCTTTCTCAAGAGGTCGGGTTCGTCCACCACCACTCCCTCGGCTCCCAGCTCCAGCAACATCCAGGTCACGGCTTCGACCGCCGGAGGGCAGGTGACCACGCCCACTTCCATCCAGATACCTTTATTATCATTGATTTCGCTCACGGTTACCGCCTAATGTCTCTTTGATCCGGTCAAAGAACGATTTGTCCTGACCGTTTTCACTGTTGAGTCCTTCCAGTTCCCTCAGGAGCTCGCGCTGGCGAGGCGTCAGACGGGTGGGAGTGACTACCTTCACTCTCACCAGCTGATCGCCGCGGCCAAAACCATCGATCGAGGGGAATCCCAGGCCCCGCAGACGATATAACGTGCCGGTCTGGGTGCCTTCGGCGATCTTAAGCTTGGCTTTACCCTCCAGAGTCGGTACTTCAATCTCATCCCCCAATGCCGCCTGGGCAAAGCTGATGGGCACTTCACAGACAACATGGTTGGCTTCCCGCGTGAAAAACTCATGCGGCCTGACGGTGATATATACAAACAAATCACCCGGAGGTCCGCCCCTGATCCCGGCTTCGCCTTCGCCGGCCACCCTGATGCGCATCCCGCTCTCCACGCCGGCCGGTATCTTCACCTTTATACGGCGCTCTTTATGCACCGTGCCCGTTCCCCGGCATTCCTTGCAGGGCTGGCTGATGATCTTGCCTTCACCCCGGCATTTGGGACAGGTGGTCACGTTGACCATGCGGCCAAAAGCCGTCTGTCGCACCTTTCTGACCTCGCCGCTGCCCCGGCATTCATCGCAGGTGCTGATCTTCGTGCCCGGTTCAGCTCTGTTGCCATGACAGCGGCCGCAGGTCTCGGTGCGCGGCACGCGCAGCTCTTCTTCCAGACCTTTGGCCGCTTCCAGGAAGCTGATCTCCAGATCATAGCGCACATCGGCGCCTCTGCGGACGGTATGGCGTTCCCGCCCCCCGCCGCCGAAAAACATGTCGAAGATGCTGCCCAGATCCTCAAAGCCGCCGAAACCGCCGAAACCGGAGAAGGGATCGCCTTCAAACTGACCTTCAAACGCAGCATGTCCCATCTGATCGTATTTCGCTCTGGTCTCGGGATTAGACAGTATCTTATATGCTTCGGTGGCCTCTTTGAATTTTTCTGCCGCTTGGGGGTCGTCTTTATTGACATCCGGGTGGTATTTGCGGGCCAAGCGCCGGTAAGCTTTCTTTATCTCCTCTTCGCCGGCATCCTTGCCAACGCCTAATACCTCATAATAATCCCGTTTTGCCAAACCGCCACACCCTTCCGCATTAACCGGCATACACCGGACTCACGCATATCACTGACCAAAATCACAAGGCCAATTTGACCATGGCCAATTCGCTCACTTCTTGTCGTCGTCTTCCACGGTGAAATCGGCGTCTACTGTTTTGCCGTCACCACCGGCGGCTCCTGCTCCACCTCCGGCAAAACCGCTGCCGCCGGCAAATCCTTCGGTTCCGGCGCCGGCTCCGGCCTCAGGACCGGCTCCAGGATGTGTCCCGCCGCCCGTCGCCTGATATATCTTGGACGTCACCTTATACAAAGCCTCGCTGAGGGCTCCCTGCTTATCTTTGATGGCCTGAACGTCGTTGCCGTTCATAGCCTGCCTCAGCTCATCCTGGGCAGCCTGGATGGTTTTCTTTTCTTCCTCGCTCACCTTGTCGCCCAGTTCCTTGAGGGTGCGGTCGGTGGAATAGATTAAAGCATCGCCTTCGTTCCTGGCATCCACCAGCTCTCTCTTTTTCCGGTCCTCTTCGGCAGCCGCTTCGGCCTCCTTCACCAGGCGGTCGATGTCTTTCTCGCTCAGCCCGGTGCGGGCGGTCACCGTGATGGCTTGGGCCTTACCGGTGCCCAAGTCTTTGGCCGATACTTTCACAATGCCGTTGGCATCGATGTCGAAGGTCACCTCAATCTGCGGCACTCCCCTGGGCGCAGGCAATATCCCCGTCAGCTGGAAATGGCCGAGAAGGACATTGTCGGCGGCAAACTGCCGCTCCCCTTGCAGCACCCGGATGTCGACCGCCGTCTGGTTGTCGGCTGCGGTGGTGAAGATCTGCTTGGCGGAAGTGGGGATGGTGGTATTGCGCTCGATGAGCCTGGTCATCACCCCACCCAAAGTCTCGACCCCGAGGCTTAAGGGAGTGACGTCGAGCAGCACGATATCTTTCACTTCGCCGCCCAGCACCCCTGCCTGAATGGCGGCTCCGATAGCCACCACTTCATCAGGATTGACCCCCTTGTGCGGCTCCTTCCCCATCAGGCGGGTGATGGCTTCCTGCACTGCCGGCATGCGGGTGGCCCCGCCCACCAAAATGACCCGGTCTATCTGGCTCGGCTCCAACCCCGCATCGGCCAGCGCCCGCCGGGTGGGTCCCATGGTCGCCTCCACCAGATCTCTGGTCATCTCGTTGAACATGGCCCGGGTGAGCGTCAGATCCATATGCAGGGGTCCTTCCTTGCCCATGGAGATAAACGGCAGATTGATACTGGTCTGCGACAGGGTGGAAAGCTCGATTTTGGCTTTCTCGGCCGCTTCCTTCAACCGCTGCATGGCCATGCGGTCTTTGGATAGATCTACGCCGTGACTCTTTCTGAATTCGGCGATCATCCAGTCCATGATGCGCTGGTCGAAGTCGTCACCGCCCAGCCTGTTGTTGCCGCTGGTGGCCTTGACCTCAAAAATCCCTTCTCCCAGCTCCAGAATGGAGACGTCGAACGTCCCGCCACCCAGGTCGAAGACCAGGATCGTCTGGTCTTCCGTCTTGTCCAGACCATAGGCCAGGCTGGCCGCTGTCGGCTCGTTGATGATGCGCAGCACTTCCAGGCCGGCGATGGTCCCGGCATCTTTGGTCGCCTGCCGTTGGGCGTCGGAGAAATAAGCCGGAACGGTGATCACCGCTTTGGTCACCTTTTCGCCCAGATAAGCTTCGGCATCCTGCTTCAGTTTCTGCAGGATCATCGCCGATATCTCCGGGGGCGTGTAGTAACGTCCGTCGATATTCACCTTGTATTCGGTGCCCATATGTCTTTTTATGGAGACGATGGTGCGGTCAGGATTGCTGATGGCTTGCCTTTTGGCTACCTGTCCTACCACCCGCTCGCCTTCTTTGGTAAAGCCCACCACCGAGGGCGTTAGTCGGCTCCCTTCGGCATTGGGAATGATAACCGGCTCTCCACCTTCCATTACTGCGACGACAGAGTTTGTGGTGCCGAGGTCAATGCCTATTATTTTGCTCATCTATCAGGTTCCTCCCTGGATGCAAAATTGGAAAAATAAATCTTTTCCAGCTTAAGCCTTTATTCTAGCTTTCTGCAGCGCCTTCGCCCCGCTCCCCAGACGACACCGGAGGCGGATTTGCCGTTGCCTTTGCGGGTGCAGCCGAAGCCGGGCCCACCTTGACCATGGCCGGCCTGATCACTTTGCCGGACAAACTGTAACCCTTGCGATACATCTCCAGCACAATCAGGTTGTCCCCGTCTTCAGGCTGGGTCTCTCCTTCCACCCGGTATACCGCTTCATGCCAATGCGGATCGAAAGGAGCCCCAACGCCCGGCCCGGCTTCCAGTCCTTCCTGGCGCAGCCGCTCGAGCAAGTTGTGGTAAACCATCTGCACGCCGGTGATCAGGGCCTGACTTTCACCTGCTTCAGTAGCCGCCTGCAAAGCTCTCTCCAGATCATCGATTACCGGCAAGAGCTGGCCGATCAACTTTTCGGCCGCTTTATTCCCGGCCTGAGCCAACTCCTGGCGGGAGCGTCTTCTGAAATTGTCGAAATCGGCTTGCAGGCGCAGGTAGCGGGCCACTAACTCCTGGTTTTCCCGCCGGGCCTCCTCCAGCATAACCGCCAGCTCAGCCGGATCTTTTTCCTCTGCGACGGAAGCTCCTTCTTCAGCCTGCGCCTGAGCTACATCCTTCTCTGTTGCCGGTTCTCCTGCCCCTTTCTCCGCCGGCTCTGCTGCCGGTTCTTCTCCCACCCCATCCCGGTCCCGGGCGGCGGCAGCGGCAGTTTCCTCCTTCTTCACAGCTTCATTCTCCGGCTCCGGCACAGACACTCCCATGCCGGTGTCCTCCGTCGTCAAAAGTCTCGCCTCCTAAGAATAATTAATGTGAGCGGAAAAAAGAATAGTGTCTTGAGTTATTTATATCTTGACCTTGCTTAGGGCTTCTGAAACAGCAGCCGCCACATTATCCACCAACGTGATGGCCCGGTTATATACCATCCTGGTGGGGCCGATCACCCCCACCGTGCCCAGAACCCGGCCTTTGACATGGTAGGTCGCGGTAACCAAACTGCATTCGTGCATATCGTCTATTATATTCTCCGCTCCGATAACTACGGTGTCCCCCTCGTTTTGACTGAGCATCTCGAGAAGGCGGCTGGGTTCCTCCAAGGCGGTCAGCACAGCTTTGGCTTTGCTCACATCTTTGAACTCGGGTTGATCCATCAGGTTGACGCTGCCTTCGAGGTAGGCTTTTTCGGTGTAATCATGTTTTTCCCCGGCGGTGATCATCTCCAGGAGAGCTTCCCGCAGCTCTTCTTCCCTGATAATCTCCCTGATCGCCTCTCTGATGACGGCGGGAACCGAGCCGAACGGCATCCCCCGCAGCAGGGCAGTCACCCGGCGGCCATAGGACAAAAGCGATTCGTCGACCGCACTGCGCAGGTCGTCTACGATGCGATGCTGCACAAAACCGGGCTCACTGATGAGAACCAGGAGCACGCTGCGCGAGTCGATGGGAGCGAATTGTACGGTTTTGATGACGCTGTCCATTATGCTCGGCGCCATGGCCACCGCCGCATAGCTGGTCATATCGGCCAGCAGGCGCACCGCCCTGTGCACCAAGGTCTCCACTGCGGCCTGGGACATTTGCAGCTGTATCTGTTCCCACAAGAGTTCCCTCTCTCTGGGGCTCAATGAGGTCTGGGGCATCAAAGCGTCTACGTAATATCGATAACCTTTATCGGAGGGAATCCTCCCCGCCGAGGTGTATGGCTGCTGCAGGTAACCCAACTCTTCCAGATCAGCCATCTCGTTGCGGATGGTGGCCGGGCTGACACCCAACTGGTACCTGCGAGCAATCGTCCTCGAGCCTACCGGCTCGGCCGTTTCGATATAATCATCAATGATGGCCCGCAGAATGTTTTTCTTTCTATCCTCCATTCCACCTGACCACCTCTTAGCGGATTTCACAAAGCAGCCAAGATTGTTAGCCAAGCTGTTAGCACTCATTGACCAAGAGTGCTAACATATCCATAAACAAACATAGCACCCCCTGCCTTTTCTTGTCAAGCACGTAAGAACTCAACAAAGACCTGATTGGCCAGCGGTAAACCCCTTTCGCTCAAGCGTAACCGCTGTCCGGCAATATATACCAAACCTTTATCGACAAGTCGCTCAATGGCATCATTATAAATGTTAAATAGCGAATGTCCGAAACGTTTGGCAAACCAGGCATCATCCACTCCTGCCAGCGTTCTCAAGCCCAGGAACATGGCCTCATCCATATCGGCAGCCGGATCGGCCTCCCTTTCGCACTCGGCCGGACATCCCTTGCCGGTCACCAGCCGACAATATATCTCCAGCCGGTCGGGATTGGCCAGGCGCCGCCCGCCCCAATAGGAATGAGCCCCCAGGCCCACCCCCAAATAGGGCTCTAGGTGCCAGTAAAGCATATTGTGCCGGCACTCGCGGCCGGGGCGGGCATAATTGGATATTTCATAATGGATATAACCGGCAGCGGTTAAGAGCTGCCTGGCCAGGTGGAATTGGGCAAGTTCCGCTTCCTCACCCGGCAGGATATATTCCCCGGCCTGAAGCAAACTCTCGAGGGGTGTCCCTTCCTCCACCGTCAGCCCATAGCAGGAAAGATGCTCCGGGTGGAGGCGAAGGGCTGCTTGGAGGCTTTGATAAAAGGAGGTTTCGCTCTGCCCCGGAATCCCGAACATCAAATCGATATTGATATTGTCAAACCCGGCCTCCCGGGCCAAAGCAAATGATTGCCGCGCTTCATCAGCCGTATGCAGCCGGCCAAGCACCTTCAGCTCATGATCGTGGAAACTTTGCACACCCAGGCTAAGGCGATTGACCCCGGCTTCCTTCAGCACCTGCAGGTGACGGGGAGTCAACGTACCCGGGTTGGCCTCCACCGTTATTTCCATCCCGGCCACCTGCTCCCGGCGCCGATCCAGCCCGGTGCCATCCACCCCGGTGCCAGTCACCCCGGTGCCAGTCACCCCGGTGCCAGTCACCCCGGCCAGCTGCCTGGCCCAGGACAAAACAGCCGCCAATTGCTCCGGAGCCAGCACGGTCGGGGTGCCGCCGCCGATATATATAGAAGAAAAGCGGGTCAGCCGGACATCGGGCCTCTGGGCGAGGACCGCCATCTCCCGCTGCAAGGCCGCCAGATAGGCCGGCACATCAGGTACACCGTAGCCGTTACAGCAATCCGGGGAAGCCTCGGCGCCGGCGGCCGGCAACGGAAAGGAGACAAAGCTGCAATATAAGCACTTCCGGCGGCAAAATGGCACATGCACATATAGACCGGCCCCACCCATGGTCACGGTCACCACACAATTTATTCATCGGAGCTGCGCAGCACAGCCAGAAAAGCTTCCTGCGGCACTTCCACCCGGCCCAACTGCTTCATTCTTTTCTTGCCTTCTTTTTGTTTCTCCAAAAGCTTCCGCTTGCGGGTGACGTCGCCGCCGTAACACTTGGCCAACACATCCTTGCGTATGGCTTTCACCGTCTCCCTGGCGATGATCCGGCCGCCCAGGGTCACCTGAATCGGGATCTCAAACAACTGCCGCGGGATCACTTCTTTCAGCTTCTCCGCCAGCTGCCGGGCCCGCTCATTGGCTTTGTCACGATGAACTATACAGGACAGAGCGTCGACCGGCTCCCCGTTGAGCAGGACATCCATCTTCTGCATGTGATTGGGGCGATAGCCGATGAGCTGGTAATCCAGAGAAGCATACCCCTTGGAGCGGGACTTCAGCTTATCGAAGAAATCCATCAGGATCTCGGCGAGCGGCATTTCATATTCCAGCCTGGCTCTCTCAGGCGTTATATACTCCATGGTCACATACTGGCCTCTTTTGTTCTGGCAGAGCTCCATCACCGGACCGACAAAGTCCGGCGGCACCAGGATGGAAGCTCTCACATACGGCTCCTCCACCCTGTCGATAACGGTGGGATCGGGATATCTGGACGGATTGTCGATCTCCAGCATATCCCCGTTGGTCAGATACACTTTATATACAACGCTAGGAGCGGTAGCAATCAGATTCAGGCCAAATTCCCTTTCCAGGCGCTCCTGGACGATATCCATATGCAACAGGCCCAAAAAGCCGCAGCGGAAGCCGAATCCCAAAGCCGCCGATGTTTCCGGTTCATATACCAGCGCCGCATCGTTCAGCTCCAACTTTTCCAGCGCATCCCGCAGATCGGCGTAATCCTCGTTGATCACCGGATAAAGGCCGCAATAAACCATGGGGATGGCTTTGCGGTAACCGGGAAGTGGTGCCGCCGCCGGGCGTTCGGCTTCGGTGATGGTGTCGCCTACCCTGGTATCTTTCACATTCTTCATCTGCGCGATGACGCAACCTACCTCGCCGGTAGAGAGTTTCTGAACAGGCACCATATCCGGGCGAAAGACACCCAGCTCGGACACTTCAAAGGTCCGGCCGCTCGACATCATCATTATGCGGGTTCCTATTGTCAGGGTGCCGGAAATCACTCGCACATATGCCACGGCGCCCCGGTACGAATCATAATGAGAATCAAAGATCAGCGCCTGCAGCGGCGCGTTAGGATTACCCTTGGGCGGTGGAATGCGCTTAATGACAGCCTCCAGCACCTCATCCACCCCGGCGCCGGTTTTGGCGCTGATCAACAAGGCCTCCTCCGCCGGCATGCCGATCATCTCTTCCAGCTGGTGCAGCACCCGCTTGGGTTCGGCGTTGGGCAAATCTATTTTGTTGATCACCGGGATAATTTCCAGGTTGTTATCGAGAGCCATGTATAAATTGGCCAGAGTCTGGGCTTCAATACCCTGCGTGGCGTCGATCACCAGGAGAGCGCCTTCGCAGGCGGCCAATGAACGGCTCACTTCATAGGAAAAATCAACATGACCGGGGGTATCGATCAAATTCAGGATATACTCCTGCCCGTCACGGGCTTGGTATTGCAGGCGCACCGCCTGCAGCTTTATGGTGATCCCCCGCTCTCTTTCCAGATCCATGGAATCCAGTATCTGGTCCACCTTACGCCTGGAAGAGATGGTATTGGTCATCTCCAACAACCGGTCGGCCAGTGTGGATTTTCCATGATCGATGTGGGCGATGATGCAAAAATTCCTTATTTTGTCCTGCAAGCGCCTTTTATCCTTTCCACTTTCACTAACGGTAGCGTCTCATCCGTTAGCGTCTCTTCTATCATCTCTCTGCGACATTCGGCCTTTATTATAGCAAAAGCCTTCCGAAACCGACAACATTGCTTCAATTCGCACAGGCCTGAGCAGCAAAAGACCAGATAAACCCGGCATGGCACGTTATGTAATCACTACTCCCACTAATTACATCATTCATGATGTAACCGACATTATTATTTTAAGAGTTTACATAATGCATTTACCCAATAATATGCCCAAAGTAAGGAGGGGTGCAACATAGGTTTGTGGAATGGGAAGGTTCCCAGGCGATGGCGGCAACAATGGTGAATTTGATGCAGAGCGGAGGGATGTCGGTTGGCCGACTTCGTCAGAAT
>DULU01000154.1 GCA_012840225.1 Bacillota bacterium | reverse complement strand
TGGATCACTTTAATACAGTATAAACCGCGTATCAAAACTTGTCAGCAACAGCAACATTGCCATTGCCGAAGGGCAGAGATGACGCGTTCTTATCCCCCCTCCACTTCAGCGACCTATGTGGTCCGCTGACTCTAGTGTTTCGATATGTAATTTTCAACTCGTGGCCCTTTCCGGCCGCCTGATGGTACCATGAATCGAACGAAACCGTTATCATGTTTAATGCCGATGCGGCGTATCGGCAAAACGCGTAACGCTCATCTTAAAAATCGGGGATGTATTTCTGTTAGAAAAATACTTGGTCTTTGAAAATGAGATCATGTAAACTAGTCTTTAAGAGCGAAGTATGCCTTCCAGATCAAGTACTAAAAACCAGTCTTATATGATTCCCTAATGGAAAAAATAAAACTGTGTAGGAAGTCGTCGATGTCCAATCGTGCAAAAAACCCGAGAGATCTGTAAGCGCTAGGTTTCTCTGAGCCAAAAAACGTAGGATATGCCGACATTACATGACCTTGGTCACAGGGTCTTTTTTATTTGTTGTGGTATTGAAGTGTTCGTAGGCACTTAGGCAACAAGGCTATGGTAATCCCGTCCCCCCGAGGGGGGACGGCCAAAAAAATGAGCGAGATCCCCCAATGTCTACCAATGCCAAAGGATCTCGCCCCACGGAGTGATCCGCATGTTTAGTGTCGCACAAAAGGCCCCTATCGCGCAAGACATTCCAATTGCCATATTGCAATTTCGGCCAACTAAATGCTTAACCTGCTTGCATACATTGCCCGATGGGCAAATAATGCACCGAGTACGGATTCTCAAGTTGAAAAGAAATGAAAACGAGTGGTCAATACGTTTCCGTTGTCCCAGACCAGCCTGCAGGGCGGATTATAGTATTCGCTTGAGTTACACGGAAGAAGAGGGGCTAAAAGCGGTGACATGGCCGGACGACATGGTTTTCACTTACGCTGAAGGAAACAGCACCGCCGAGGAAACTGCCAAAGAGTACGGTTTGCACTGTGGTAGTTCGGTGTGGCGGGCAGTAGATGCCGCAATAAAACGAGTTGAGGAATGGATCGGTTATTGCACCACATTTCTCCATAAACACAACCCTGAATCATTAGACCAGCTCCTACGGCCACAACCTCCGGTAAACCTGGAGAACCGGCGCTTTCGCATACCGGATAGAGCTCGGCATCTAGCCTTGCTCAGGGAGCTACCTCGATGGGGAAAAGCCTGCATGAAGGCCTTAGGGATAGAATGGCCGTATGGAGTTCTCCGCTTCCTGCGTAACATAGCGCCACGTTTCGACAACGTGTGTCGCTGCCTGTGACCACAAAAGCAAAGGCGCGCTACCCTTTGAGGTGTTAAGTTGACCTTGAGGAGGTGGTGGCCGTGAAAAATCGGTCAAAAGAAGCAGAAGCATTGCAGCGGTACGCGATGATCGATCGGATCGTCCGGGCCCATCTGGAAGCCGGAGAAAAAAGTGCCTTATTGAGAGAACTATCTCTGGAATATGGCGTCTCAATCTCTACACTAAAACGGTATCTAAAACGATACATTGAAAGCGGCCAAGAAGGGCTGCAGCGCCGCCAACGAACCGACATCGGTAAACTGCGCCGGTTGCCGGAACAGGCACTGCAAAGGGCCATAGAATTGCGCACAGAGTTGCCCACCCGCAGCACTCCGGTGATCATCAGCATGTTAGAGCATGAACGGCCGGAATGGAAAGGTATCATCAAGCGTTCCACATTAGACGATCATTTCCGCCGTCTGAAACTAAATCGGCGAGAGCTGTGCAAAGACGGCACGCCGCGTCGACGGTTTGCCAAGATACGTAGAAATGCTCTATGGCAGACCGACATGTGTAAACCTCAAGTATGGGTGTATGAGAACGGTAAAATGGCCAAGGCGGTCTTGGTAGCGATTATTGATGATGCTACCCGTCTGTGTGTCGGCGCTGAATTCTTCCTGAGCGAAGAAGCTTGGGTCGTGGAAACGACCCTGCGCAAAGCGATTACCCGCTGGGGAGCACCTAACGCTCTCTATCTGGACAACGGAGCCCAATTCTGTGCCAAGCAGATTGCCGGCGCCTGCCGTAAACTGCTCATCCAGCATCGCCGGGCTGACGTCGGAGATGCGGCTGGCAAGGGTAAAATCGAAAGGTTTTTTCGCACCTTTCAAGAATGCTTTGTCCCCGAACTGAGTGCCCGTTCAAGCCCGCCAACACTGGCGGAACTTAACCGCCTGCTTTGGGCCTGGATTGATCACCATTACCACCAGAGCATTCATCGTGAACTGGAAAGTACACCGGCCAAATGCTGGGCCGAAGATCCCACACCCTTGCGCAAAATTGATCCCGTCACTCTCGACGGCGCCTTTCTGATCGGTGTAGAGCGCCTTGTGGACAAGACCCATCTGGTGTCGCTAAACAAACGACATTATCTGGTAGATAGGGTGAAGCCGCGTACCAAGGTGGAGGTTCGCTAGCATCCTCTTGAAAGTGGTCAGGTCCAGATCTGGCTGAATAACGAATTCGTGCAAGTGGCCTTTCCATACTCGACACCAACCAACTCGCCCAGGGCGCGTGAAAACAAGTTGGTACAAACGGCACCAAAACCAACTACCAGTTACCTTGACCTGCTGGACGCTGAACATCGCCAGCTGCTGGCACATGAACGGGAAATAATCTGCTCCCGGCCACCTTCGGCCGCTCTTCGATGACGCAGCATTGCAACACCTATTTGAGTTTTCTCACGGGCTACCCAGGTTGGTAAACCGTTATGCACTGCAGGGGCTGGAGCTGGCCTGGCGCCAGGGTCTGGAATGTGTTGACCTGAAGACCATGGAAATGGCCACAGCTTTTTAGTTCCAGCTGCGAGGAGGTTATTAACTCAATGCAATTATTATTGCGGCCATACACGGATAGTATAAATACAATATTTTTTAACGAGAGATTTTTATAAAAATTAATAATGATGATGGGTGTCAAATTACAATAGCGATGGATGTTGATACTGTGAACGCCCTGATTCGCACTCTCATCTTACAATTATGGTATAAAGACCATTTGCCGAAATATGTTAACCGAGTAGATAAGAGGAACCACCTTTCTGACTAACTGCTCCCAATTATTGAATGCCTAAAAACTTGGGTCGGCGGATACCTCTCAGCCGGCCTATTTATTTTCGTTAACCAGAGGTCATATATTTATGGTTGGCTGGGTTCAAATAAAGCCGGTTCTTACACTTTTCGACACCCATGCCGGTGTTTCAGGACTTATATATAATCAAGAGTTATTCGACAGAGCTGGTCTTCTCTACCCTAACGAAAATTGGAATTACGATGATTTAATGAGCGCAGCGCGCAAGCTAACAGTCCGTAATAGCAGCGGAGAAACCGTACAATGGGGGATGAATGCGCCGTTTCAAAGAAGCCCTTTGTTGACAGTTATGCACTCCTTTGGCGGAAATTGGATAGACAGTACCGGTACCAAGAGCCTGCTGGCATCTCCTGGTTCTATCGCCGGCATAAAATGGGTATCAGATTTGATGAACACCTACCATGCATCTGCCCTAAAAGTACCAGGCCTTTTAACAGAAAAAACAGCTATACAAATGATAGGCCCCTGGGCTCTGCGTAATTTTATTGCACGAGAAGATATCAGGTTTGCTGTAGAGGTCGTACCGGCCGGTCCTGCGGGCAGAATACCTGGAGCATCTAACATCAGTGGACTTGCTATTACGGTACAGTCAAAATATCCCGATAAGGCCTGGGCTTTTATCTGTACCGTCCAGAGAGCTTTGCTAGTCGCGTGAACCCCGTTTCTCTTACATTTTCGCGTTTTTTCGGGTACATGCAATACAGGTTTATGATCTGTAGGTTGCAATAATGGATTGGCGCGGGC
>DULU01000081.1 GCA_012840225.1 Bacillota bacterium | reverse complement strand
TATGGAGGTTATCATCTGGAGATTGACACCAAAGCCGACCTCAACTACGACGCCACCGGCCTCGGGCGGCTCGTCCACGTTTCCTTCCCCATGGAACTGGGCTTGTCCATGCCGCTCTGCGGTAACCCGAGCTATGCCGTAGTTCCCTGCGAGCGGCAATACGCCGCCATAGGCCCCATATGGAAAAAAGCCGGCGATAAGGACTGGACCTCTCTCGCCGGGCAGAATACGGCGGAAGTCGCCTTGCTTTTGCCGGAGCCGGACAATATACCGGAGGATGCAAATGCAGCTGGGCAAATCAGCTTCCAGATCACCTGGCAGGGAATGGGAGTATGTGACGGAGCGGGAGTGATAACGCAAAAGTATGTGCTCGACGCCAAGGGGGTGACCATAACCACATCCTTTGCTCTTCCGGAAGAATATAGCTTAGGTTTCGAGGTGCCGTTGCTTTTAAGCGACGGAGAAGAGACGACACGCCTGGAACGCTCGACAGATGGCTTCCGGGTGATCGGCAGCAGCGGCATCTATAAGGTCACCTGCCTCAATCCGGTCAACGAATACCAACACTACCTCAAAGGGGAGAGGCAAAGACCGCCGGCCCGCCGCCTGCCCCGGGCAGCCAACAGAAACGGCGTCTATCGTCTCGGACTGTTCATCATGGAGCGATCCGGGCAGGGAGTAATAACCATGCACTTCGCTTTTGACCATTATAAACAGCCCGAATACGGAGCAAATATGAATTTGGAGGTTGAACGTTAATGTATATTCCTGGAAGCCGACCCCGCCTGAGGCATAGGCGGCAACTGCTTACGGTGCTGTTGGTGGTGGTTACAAGTCTGATTATATTGTCGCTCGGCACAACCCAGGTCGCTCTCGGCGCCAAAGTGAAGTTGACCTGGCTTTCTACCATGTGGAAAATCAACGATCAGTTTCACAGGGACATGGTAGCGGAATTCAACGCCATGCAGGATGAGATTGAAGTGGAGCTGGAGACCATTGCCAGTAATTCCCAGCAAGCTGAAGCGGTGCTCCTGCGGGTAGCAGCCGGCACTCCTCCGGATATAGTCGATTTCCACCCCAATTACTTCTATAACATAGCCAAAGAAGGCATTCTGCTTAATCTGAGCCCTGTATTGGCGCAGGATCCGGATTTCAATCTGAACGATTTTTACAAACCGGTTCTGGATTCCCTCACCGTGGACGGCAAACTCTACGGCATCTCCCAGCGTATTTCGTATTACAACCTTTATTACAACGCCGACTTCTTCAGCGCTGCCGGGCTGCCTTTCCCGGCTGTCAACTGGTTCGATCCCAACTGGACCTGGGAGACATATCGCCAGGCGGCCGGAAAACTAAGCCGTGATACAAACGGCGACGGTGTGTTCGATGTGGTGGGAAGCGTCTTCGGCACGGCTACCGGCCAGATAGTATCCTGGTTGGCTCAGGGAGGAGCGAGACTCTTTGACGACAATTATACCGAGCTCACCCTGGACACCCCGGCCGGCATCAACACCTTGCGCTATCTGTCAGACCTGATAACCTCTGGTGTATCCCGCACCGGCTCCTGGAACGACTTTGTCGCAGGAAAAGCTGCTATGTTGCATGAAACTCCGGCTGTGGCCCAGTTGATCCGCGATGCCAATTTCTCCTATGCCTGGGATGTAGCGGCTTTCCCCCAAGGTCCAGCCGGTCCGGCTACAGCCCTGCAGCCTGTACCCCATGCCATAGTGGCGAGCAGCAATCACCTTGAGGAAGCCGTCGTCTTTTTCAAATATTTCTTCAGCAGGGAAATGTCCATGAGGCAGTCGGCGGCCGGCATCACCGTTCAGCCCCGCCGGTCTGTGGTGACCAGCAGCTCGTTCCGGACGCAGCTCGGAGTGAAAAATGCCGATGCCATCTTGCAAGCCCTGGACGTCGCCGTCCCCATCCCCAGCCATAACCGGAATTTCGTCGCCATCAACAGTGCCATCACCAGCATGCTGGGGAAGGTATTCAAAGGAGAAGTAGCCCCACACCTGGCCGTGGAAGGCATAAAATCCCAAGTGGCCGCCCTGCTGGCTGAGGGCAAGTAGTAGGTGGGGCCGGTATTAGGAACATTGGAACAATAGAAACAAATCGCCCGAGGGGTCCCCGGCCACATCCGGGAACCCCTCATTTTTTCTCTTCTCGCCAGGCAGGCGCAGGCGCAAGTCCGGCAACACCCGCAGGAGAAACCGGGAACACAGCGAACCACCCACATCAAGGAGGAGATTGGCTGAATGAAAATTGGCCGGAAAGAAAGAAACCGGGTGCCGCTGGCGGACGGTTTTGTCAAAGTATTCGCCTCGCCGGATCCAAAGCGGCTTTATACCTATAGCCCCGGCATTGCTGTCTCACCCAGCGGCCGCCTGATTGCCACCATGGATATGAGCGGGCCGGGCATGGAGGAAATACCCGGTCCCAAAGCCCTCGCCGAAGGAGGTCGCCTCTGGCAGGGGAAGGTGTTCACTTCCGACGACAAAGGCCGGACCTGGGTGCACCGGGTCGACTTCCCCTACATGCATGCCCGTCCTTTTTATGCCGGAAAGGTGCTGTATGTCCTGGGACAGGCCGACAACCTGATGATCATCCGCTCCGATGACGACGGTGAAACCTGGTCGGAGCCGGTGCGCCTCACCGATGATGAGCGCCTGTCCACCATATCCCCCGGCCGGGTGACCAAGTGGCACCAAGCCCCGGCCAATGTGCACTATAACAACGGTCATATCTACCTCGTATTTGAAAAGCGCATCTATACCGACATCCCCGGTTGGAATGTACACGGCATCGCCCCTATCCTGATGCGCGGCGCCATCGACTCCGACCTGACGCAACGTCACAACTGGACCTTCGCCTCCGAGCTAGCTTTCCGCGATGCCGTCAATGTCGACGCCCTGGATTACTTTGGCGTCCCCTTCTTCAGCACTACCGGTACCGCCAAACCCGAACTCAGCTGCCCGGCCCTCGGCTGGCTGGAAACCAATGTGGTGCAGTTCCGTGATCCCGACCACTATTGGTATGATCCCGCCGGCAAAACCTATCATTTATGGGCCAGGGCGCATACCGGCGGCACCGGTTATGCCGCCATCGCCAAAGTGGTGGAACAGAGCGACGGCAGTATGACCACGATGCTGGAGACAACCCCCTCCGGCCAGAAAATCCTTTTTGTTCCCTGTCCCGGCGGGCAAATGAAGTTTCATATCCTGTATGACGAAGTCGACAAGCTCTTCTGGCTGCTCAGCTCACAGGCCACGGACAGCATGACCCGCCGCGACCGCCTGCCTCCCGAACGCTTCGGCCTGCCCAATAACGAGCGGCATCGCCTCCAGCTGCATTTCTCCAAAAACTGCATTGACTGGTGTTTTGCCGGCCTCGTCGATATGGGAGGCTCCCCCAAGGAAGCCAGGCACTATGCCAGCATGGCCATCGACGGCGACAATTTGTATATACTCAGCCGCTCCGGGGACGAGAACGCCAAGAACGCACATGACGGCGACATGATCACTTTTCATGTAGTCGAGGACTTCCGCTCTCTGGTTTATTGATGCCTGATAATTTGACCGTCGACGGCGGCATTACCGCCAAGATGATATATGTGCCCTGGTAAAATAGCAGTGGCGCTGAGACAGATCGACGCAGCGCCACTCCACTCAGTATTATCTTTGCTCTATAGGCCCATGTGCTGCCTTAAGTGGCCGACACGGCTATTTATTTAACTGACCAGATTTTTTTGCTGCTTCTTCCGCTAAAATGGCATTTCCAGTCTCCACTGCGATAGTGGCTGCAGACAGAGCACTTACATTTCCGCTATACATAGGCGCCAGGGCTTTTTGGACAGCGTTCATTACATCCGTTGACAATGCCGGTAATACCCGCATTTGAGCAGCGGATTGCGCGACGAACCTCGCTCCTTTGACTCCTTCATTCAAACGTACATTTATCCATTGTTGAAATTGACTTACTCTGGCAGGCACATGGCTAAATGCCGTGTTGTGCTCGGCCGTTTGCGGTATATTGCGGGTGTACCATTGTATAAACGTCCATGCGGCATCGGGTTGGCTGGTGTTGTGACTCATCGCCAACAATGTGGGCGAAACGCTGTTTGTCATTGACGTTGCCGGACCTTTGGGGAAGGGAACTTGATCAAAAGAAAAGGCGGCTTGACCTAAAAAAGCGGTGATTTCATGCCACCATACCGTCATACCCCAATCGTCGGCACCCAGAAATCTAACAGGATAAGCATTAACAAAAGATTTATCTTCACTAAATCTTGCCTGTAAAAATTGGAGGGCCTGGACAGCCTCTCTCTGATCCAAGACCAGTTTACCAGCTTGTGCGTCATATAGCTGTCCTCCGAACCCCCAGATAAAACACTGTAAATAGTTCATATCTAAATTTGTAACCAAACCTCGTCTTTGGACTGCACCGTTCTGGTCGAAAATAGACAATTTCCGTGCTAG
>DULU01000080.1 GCA_012840225.1 Bacillota bacterium | reverse complement strand
GGGGCCGCGACACCCGCGGCTTAATCCGCCAACACCAGTTTGATAAGGTAGAACTGGTTAAGTTGGTGGCTCCCGAAAACTCTTATGTGGAATTGGAGAAGCTATTGCATGAGGCGACGGAAGTGCTGCGGCGCCTGGAGCTGCCTTACCGCATTATGCAGATGTGCACGGGTGATCTGGGCTTCAAGGACGCCAAAAAATATGATCCGGAGGTATGGATGCCGAGCTACGGCCGCTATGTGGAGATCTCTTCGGTCACCAACTTCGAGGATTTCCAGGCCAGGCGGATGAACCTGCGTTTCCGCCGGGCTCCCGGAGAAAAAGCCGAATTCGTGCATACCTTAAACGGCAGCGGCTTGGCGGTGGGACGCACTTTGGCCGCCGTCCTGGAAAATTACCAAAATGCAGATGGAACGGTGACGGTCCCCAAAGCCTTGCAGCCGTATATGGGTGGTGTTCAGGTGATCGGCCGCAGCTGAACCGAACCGGTTATTCCGGTTATCGGTGCCGCTCGGTGCTGCTTATGTATTTATGAATATATGGGGGAATATATGGTGGGCCGGTGTGCCTTTAGTGAGGCTGCGCCGGCCCATTTGGCTTTACGGGTTCTTTTACCAGGCAGCCACCCTGACATCATATAAATCCGGCAGGGAACGCAAATCGGACAGAGCTTCAGCAGTTAGCGGTTGGTCGATGCCGATGACCATCACGGCCAGATCGCCTATCCTCTTGCGGCCGACCTGCATAAAGCTGATGTTTATGCCGTGACGGCCGAGGACGGTGCCCACTTTGCCGATCATACCAGGCTTATCCTGATTGCGGGCAATGATCATCATGCCCTGCTCTTCCACGTGGAGGCTATAGCCATCGATGTCAGTCAGGCGCCGCTTGCCCTCCGCCGTCAGGTGGGCGGCCAGAGTGCGGATGGCGGGAAGGTCTGCAGCCCCGGCAGCTCCTCCGGAACCGGCCGCGCTTTCGGAGCTGGCCGCGCCAAACCCGGCAGAATCGACATCATCAACAGATGCCCTGATCATCACCAGATTGGTATATCCTGCAGATTTCGAACTCTTGGACTCCCGGATCACAAAACCCCGCTCTTCCGCCAAGAGGCCGGCGTTTATATAGTTGACTTCCGGCGTGAGGGGAGCGAGCAAGCCTTTGAGCAGGATGGTGGTCATAGCTTCGGAATCGATTTCCGCCGCTTCGCCGGCATAGGTGATTTCCAGGTGATGATAGCCGCCGTTATAGAGATTGGTGAATAAAGCGCCGAGCCGTTCGCATAAATCCAGATATCCTTTTTTGTCCTGGAGCAGGCCTCTGAGATAAGGACCGTTGACGGCACTGCGCACCGGCCGGCCGTCCAGAGCTGCCAGCACGGCTTCCGCCACTTCCACGGCCGCATCGGCTTGCGCTTCCTCGGTGGAGGCGCCCAGGTGAGGAGTGACCACTACATTGGGGTGATTTACCAGCGGGTGGTTGGCCGGGGGCGGTTCGTGCACCATCACATCCAGAGCGGCTCCGGCGACCCGGCCGTCGTTCAGGGCTTCCAGCAAAGCTTCCTCATCGATGATGCCGCCCCTGGCACAGTTGATGATATATATCCCCTTCTTCATCCCGGCAAATTTGTCTCTGTCGATCAGGCCTTTGGTCTTGGCGGTGAGAGGGGTGTGTACGGTGATGAAATCGGCCTGGCTGCAGATTTCATCCACCGAGGATAGAACCACCCCCAGGCGGTGGGCCATATCCGGGGTGAGGAGGGGGTCATAACCTAAAAGGTTCATGCCCAAGGCCGCCGCCCGCTTGGCCACTTCTCTGCCAATACGACCCAGTCCCAAGATCCCTAAGGTTTTACCGGCCAGTTGCGTGCCCATAAATTGCTGCCTCTGCCAGCGGCCTGCTTTCATGGAGCCACAGGCGGCAGGGATGCGCCTGGCCAGCGCCAGCATCATGGCTATGGTGTGTTCTGCGGTGGATGTGGTGTTGGCTCCGGGAGCGTTGACCACCAGGATGCCCCGCCTGGTGGCGGCAGGCACATCGATGTTGTCCACACCCACTCCAGCCCGTCCGACCACCTTTAGATGCGGGGCTTTGGCCAAGAGCTCACCTGTAACCTTGGTTTTGCTGCGCACGATCAGCGCCTCGTACCTGCACCTGGCCAGCCGCTCCGCCAACTCCTCCGGCCCGGCTGTGTCGGGCATGATGTGCATAACAATCCCCGGCTCCCCCCGCAGCCGGTCTATGCCGGCTTGATGGATGGTTTCAGCGATCAAAACATTGACGGCCAATTCAGCCACACCTCCTCGGCAGTCCTGACGGCGGCAGAAGCAGATGCAGACGCAGACGCAGCAGATCCAGACCCAGGTCCAGCCGCTTCATACCCGAAAGCTCTCAGGGTGGTTTCTATCGCCTTCAATGTCGCCAGGATTTCCAGCGGGACGATATAGCCCATATGCCCTACCCGGAAAATACGTCCTTTAAGATGATCCTGTCCGCCTGAAAGCACCACTCCGGTGCGGGAGGCCACTTCCTTCCGCCATTTTTCCACATCGATGCCGGGTGGGCTTTTCACGGCGGTCACGGTCGGGGAGGCCCACTTCTCCTCCACCAGCAACTCCAGGTGCAAAGCTTCCAGGCCGCGGCGGGTCATCTGCTGCAACAGGGCATGACGCTGCCAAGACCTTTCCAACCCTTCGCTCCTGATCAGGCGCAGGCTTTCCACCAGGCCGAAAACCAGGGAAACTGCCGGGGTGAAGGGCGCCTCACCGATCTTGTTGGCCTGGCGGTAGCGTTCCAGATCGAAGTAATAGCGGGGAGAATTGATTTTCTTTATCCGCTGCCAGGCGGCGGCGGAGACGGCGAGGAATGACAGCCCCGGCGGCAGCATCAGGCATTTTTGCGAGCCCGTGACGGTGATGTCCACTCCCCAGCGGTCGGTGTAAAATTCCGCCCCTCCCAGGCTGCTCACCGCATCAACCACCGTGAGGCAGCCGGCTTCCCGGCAGACGGCGCATAAGGAGGCTATGTCGTTGCGGACGCCGGTGGACGATTCATTATGAGTAAGAAAAACTACTTCCGGTCGATGCGCGGCAATAGCTTCCCGTAGGGCCTCGGTGCTCACGCCCTCTCCCCAGGGCACCTGCAGCTCAAAGGTGGCGGCTTTATAGGCTTTGGTGAGATCCGCCCACCTCTGCCCGAACTTGCCCCCGACCACCACCAAAACAGGCGTGCCTGGCTCTACCAAGTTGGCTACCGCCGCTTCCATGGCAGCTGTGCCTGAACCGGCCAGTATGATGCATTCATTGTCTGTTTGGAAGACTTCCTGTAAACCGGCTAAAGCCTCCCGCCATAGATTTCTGAATTCCGCCCCTCTGTGGTTGATCATCGGCCGGCTCATAGCCAGCGTCACTTCTGGGGGGAGGGGGGTAGGGCCGGGTATACGCAGGCCCAGTTCCTTTTTGGTCATGATCATGGTGACGCCACTCCTTCTTCGAGGTGATGTGATCCATCAAGGTAAGGTAACCTTTCGACTGTCCGGATAACAAAAAAACCTTTCACCACCGGAGGTTTGATCAAACCCCGGGGCGAAAGGTACGCGGTGCCACCCGGTTCACTGCCGGCTTCACAACCGGCAGCCTCTGTGTCCTGACCATATGATTACGCTCAGGACTGCTGGATAACGGGCGCCCCTCCTCATTCGTCTATATAGACAATGGCCAGGTTAATGGCAATGACAATGGCAATGGCGGACCCGGCACGGCTTACTCGCTAGTTGCTTTCGGCCTGCAGCTCAAGGGGGGATTCAACCAGGCCGGACACCGGCTCGCAGCGACCGCCGGCTCTCTTTAGTCTCATGCCTCGGTTTACTTTTCCCTTTCATCGCTTTGAACGCATTTTACAATTCGGCTTATGTCTTGTCAAGGTATAGGAATTCAGCAACTGCAGCACGGGCTGCACCCCACTCACCCCTAATTCACTCCAGGTGTGAAAGCGGGGCCGAAAAGCACAATTTTTGGTCAGCGGTGGGGAGAGGGTGCGAATTTTTTGCCAAAGGAGTGCCTAAAAGCGGGGAGGTGCGAAAATTTTACCAAACCTGGTTGCGACAGGTGGTTACAGAGCGGGTTGCTTGTAGGTAAACCCCAGCTAGCGGCCGTGGGTAGTGATGATGTCTCTCCGACTCCACCGGTCATGAGTGAGACGAAACACACTTTGGGAAAAAATTCGCACCCCCCACCCTTCGCATTGCCTCCCGCACCTACCGCACCTACCGCACCTACCGCACCACTACCCCAACCACCTTAGGCAGGAACTGTAGATGAGCATCAAGAAAGGAGGGTCCGGTGAATAGCGAGGAGGAAATTTTTTGGCAGACTTTGTATACCTGGTGACCACCGACGCTCTTGGTCAGGGAGACCGGGCGTTGGGGAAAAAGTTGATTGGCAACTTTTTCCGCCTCTTGGCAGAGCAAGAGCCATTGCCTGTAGCCGTGTTTTTGATGAATGCCGGGGTAAAGCTGGCTGCCGCCGGCTCTCCCGTGATAAACCATCTCCGCAAGCTGGAAGAGCGCCGGGTGGAGATCCTCTCCTGTCAAACCTGCGTGAATTACTACGGTTTGGAGCGCGATATCGCCGTTGGGCTGGTACAAGGAATGACCGACCTATTGGCTTTGGCCGCCCGCTATCGGGTGATCACCATAGCCTGAGATAACCCGGCTTGGCAACTGATAGGCACTCTACTGCTTTCCTGCCGCCTCGAAAATGGTAAGAGCCGTTTCCCTGATTATTGGAAAGTCGGCCGGATGATCGGCGTCGACGATCAGGCGCCATACACCGGCTTCGGTGCGGGAACCTCTGATGAAGACGAAAGCCCGGCGGTTGTGGGCGGCGGTCAAGAGCACCCGCCAAGCGCCGCTCTCATCTCCGGTGCGTTCCGCCACCATCTCGGTACCCTCGAAATTCTGGAACTGGAAAGAGCGGAAGCGAGATTGCAGTTTAGGCCAGGCCAATTGGTGGAAAAAGCGTTCCAGCCGCTCCTTGAAAATCTTTTGCTCCATGGGTGGGGCGGAGAGCTTCATGGCCACATTGGCGTTGAGCGGGATGGTGGCCAAAAGGTCCGGCAGCATCTGCCAGCTGCGGATTTCCGGCACCGCCGTCTCCCCGCTCCGGCGCCTGGCCTCCAGCCAGGTTTCCACTATGTCCGGGCGGGATTCGGCTTGAGCCGCCGACAAAGCGGCCTGCAATCCGTCCCGGCAAGTGGCGCTGGCAAAGATGGAACCGCCGTTGGCCCCTTCCACCCCGATCGGCACATCATATCCGGCAGCCCGCAGGCTGTGCATCTTGGACACCACGTTTATCTCTCCGGTCTCCACCTGGTGCACTTCAGCCTGGAAAGCGGCGGCGATGCGGTGGGTGACCAGCGAGGTGGCATCGGAAGCCACAATGGCCAGCGGACCACGGTCGAGACCGGCAGCTCTCTCCAGGGTGCGGCGGGCTAGGACCATGGCTACATTAAAGGCCGCCACTTTCTGCGGGGGAATGATGGCTGCTTCGTCATATCCCGGCAGGACCAGATTGCCCCTGTCGGCATCGTAATCAAAGGCCACGCCGAAGTGACAGTTATACCTGGCGGCCGCCCGGCTCACCCGCAGCAGCATGTGGCGTCCGGTGGCGATATCGATGCCGTCGGTATCGATGCCGTGTTCCGGATAGCCTAGTTCGGCATTGATCTCGATTGCCCGCACTCCGAAATGCTCCAGGACCCTGGCGCCTATGCCGCAGCCGGCGCCGCCGTTGGGATCCACCAGCACCGGTCCCATGGTCAGCGGCTTCAGGCAGTGTGGGGTCATGCCCCAGTCGGCGCCCATTTGGTCCAGGTAAGCCCGTTCCGCTTTCATGCGCATGCCTTCATTGTTGGGCTCGTGCAGGATCTGATCGGCATAATCTTCAGGCATCTCGCTTATGATTTGCTCCCAGGCCTTATCTTCCCCGCCTGCCAGGCGCCTAACGGCGGCAATCACCTCGGCCATAGCCTGAGCCGAAAGAAGAGCGCCCGGCGGGGCGGTGCCCGGGGCCTCCATGCCGTATCCGGTCAAAAATTTGAAGCCATTATCGGCGATGGGGTTATGACTGGCGGTGACCATCACTCCCCCCTGCACATGTAGAGCCTGCACGGCTACTTCCGCTAGCGGAGTGGTGATAATCCCCAAATCATAAAGGGTCAGCTCATACCCGGCTTTACGGGCGCCGGCGGCAAAACCCCTGGCTAAAGCTTTGCTGATGGCCAGGCCGGTAGGTCTGGGATCACGCCCTAAGAGGAAGACCGCCCGCCCATTATTCGGCAGATCTCTGGCATAACAATAGGCATAAGCCATAGCCAGGGCGGCCAGATCCGGGGGAATGCCGGGACCCAAGCCGAATTCCGTGCGCACCCCGGAAAAAGACTGAACCAGACTTGGCCTGTTGAGTGCTTGTTTAAGCAGCGTAAGCAACGGGCGGCCTCCATTTCTCATATTTTATATCGGGTTGTATATATTAATATCATATCTTTCTTCAAGGGCCGGCACCAGTAATTTACCGCTATAAGTTTTTAATCACCTCATTGAGCGGCTCTAAGGTTAGCGTGCGGCAGGAACGCGGCGGCAGCACGGTTTTATAGATGCCGTCATATATATCGCCCACAGGAACACCGGTTAAGCGGAATCCGGCCGGTGGAGTGTATGCTATGTTAACGGCATGACGGGCATAGTTGGTCATGAAAACAGCACAAGAACCATCGTCGGCCTGCCATTCGGAATGCAACACCGCCGGATAGGTTCTCGCCAATTCCGTCTCTTTTCCCGGAGCGGTGTAAATAAAGCGCTGCAAAAACTTAATCTCGAGACTTTCGGTTTCCATGGTTCCTGGGGGGAGCAACCTTCCCCATAACAAATACTTGCGGTTTTGATGATATTCACGGCTGATGGTGACAAGATAATCTATATCGTCGGAAAACCGGCTATCCTTAAAATGCTCGGCCTTTAAGTTACTGACCATAGGTTGTGAGCCATATACCACCGTTCTGGCCAACTCAAAGGCAAATTGGTCCGGATAGAGAGCAACCCAGTCTTTTTCCGCAGAACTATCCGGACGATATTCCGGCGGGAATTTTTCATCAAAAGGTGGGATGGCGTCAAGCATGGCATAATTGCCGAACCCGACAAAGTGCCCATGATAAACTGCCGTAAACAACGGTACTAGCCGACCGCGGCCACCATATTTCTCCGCCTGGTATTTTAACCGTTCATAACTGGCGGCGCAGGTAATGCAACCATCCAACAGATCCTGGTAGCATTCTATAGTTGCTTCGCTGGTGATCAGCAGTTGAGGATGCTTCGCCCGCACCTTTTCCAGCAGGCTGCGGAAACCCTGCACACCGTAACAGCCACCTCCGGGAGCGTGACCATGCTCTTTGCTGTAGCAAAACCATCCTCCGCCTTGGGCCGCTATAAGATCGATATAAAGAGCGTCGATGCCCAAAGCGGCGGCTTGGTCGGCCACCTTTAGACATATACCATGCCAACGCTGCGCCGCTCCGCACACGATGGCCATCC
The DNA here is from genome assembly GCA_012840225.1 of Bacillota bacterium. Lineage (GTDB taxonomy): Bacteria > Bacillota > Limnochordia > DTU080 > DTU080 > DULU01. The sequence goes on along the minus strand of DULU01000080.1, from coordinate 3,752 downwards.
TGTGCTTAATGAAAGCATTGTATACAGCACTTTTCATACTGCCGTCTTTATTGATGATGGCGCATGAGGGACCGTCCGGTTGCCAAAGATCGCCGTCCATGTCGTAGCCGACTCCGTTGGTATAGATCTGGACATATACCTGGTTTTGTTGCAACCTGGCTATAGCTTCAGGGAAAGCCTCACCTTCTCTAGGCGGAAAGTAATCAGGATACCCAATATCATAGGCATGCTTGTGCCACCAATACCAGTCGAGGGCAATCGGCAGCCCAATACGCTTGCGCAGCTCTATCACTGGATCCACTACTTCTGCAATACGCCCTCGATTCCAAACCCAGCAGGCAATATTGTCAAACATCCCCTTGGCCCGCTGTGCGCTTGATCTGGATGCCCATTTGGTAGTTATTGCCCAGCGCCGATATATTTGGCTCATATCGTACCAGCTACCATTGAAGCTTCCGAGCGAAACCTTATAGGGCAGTTGGTATTGCGCCATATCGGCATCCGCTACGGGCATATGATGCAAAATTTTAAGCGATATAAGCCCTTCTTCGGTGTGGGCAAACTGCCAGGTTTTAATATAGCCTTGTTCATCGCGACAATCTGTGTATAAGCCTTTGTCTTTTTCGGTCCAGCCGAAGCATTGCATCATGTGGCCTAACGGATAGGTGAAAGCGAGCGGATTGTTTTTGTCGTCGCCGGATGACAACAGTTCCGCGGCCCCGTGAATTACCACTCCAAACTCTCTGGGCACGATGATGCTCGTGGCAGCAGCATCGCCATAGGCCATATCGATGTCCGGCAAAACAATCGCCGTTATGGTGCGGATGTTTTTCCCGGCAATGAGAATATTTCCTTGCAGCACTCCTTGGTCCATGCGCCACTGCACGGTCACCGTCAGGTCCGCCATGTAATCGGAGTCGCCGAAATTGCAAAAACTAACGTCGATGCCGGAAGGCGTGGCGGTCACAATATGTCCGGAAGACAAAGCCGGTTTAATGTGGTGTACACAGTCTTCTATTTCAGATATGAGCGACCAGCCCGGAGTTGGTTTCGGTAATTGCCACGCGATACCATTGATATTCCAACCAATCAAATCACCTGTTTGGGAAAAAACGGCCGAGTTGCCGCTTTGGTCGGTAATGGTGATCACAATATCACTCCTCATTATTAATAAGACCAGAGATACGCTTATCGATGGATAATCGATTTCCACGTATCTCTGGTCTGCATTTATTATCTATATAACCCTTATTACATGTCTCTCTGCAAGATCAGGTTGATGGCATTGTCAACATTCGCTAATCCTTCGGTTACAGGTATTTTTCCGCTCCAGAAGTCCACGTTTAAGATAGCGGTAATGGTGGAATGAATCTCCGTCCAATTACGAGTGATGGGTTCAGGCCGACCGTATTTTTGCAGCATATCGATGAACACCATTTCATTGCTTCCGGGAGCTATGGAGTTGATGAACTCCGGACTGTTAATCAAAGATCTGTGAATCGGTATGGTTGTACCGTCTCCGACCAATACCCGACCTGCTTCGGCGCTGCCCAAGAACTTTAAGAAACGCCATGCTTCTTCCGGATACTTGGTGTGGGCGTAGATAGAATAGCCCGAAGAGGCTACTCTGGTAGCACGTTGTTTATTGTAGGGCACCTCACTTACCGCCCAGTTTATTTCATCGGGTAATGAATAGCGGTAGCTGCGGGCCTGATAATTCATGGAAACCAGGTTAGCCCGGAAGGTCGGCCCACCTGTCGGCGGTGTGGCTACCCGGTATACCAAATGGAGATCGCGGATCCAGTTGGTTGTCTCAATGTTGGCGGTGCTGCTGAAATTCGCCTTTGTGCGGTCTTCCGTAAGCATGTCGCTACCGTTTTGCCACATGTGCATCATGTAATAGCCCGTGCTTTTCGGCAATTCTACGGCATACTTAACAATATTTCCGCCGGCGTCCGTAATGGTAAGTTTTTTCGCTTGCTGCAGAAATGTATCCCAGGTCCAACTACCGTCGGGATACTTAACACCGGCATTATCAAAATCTGTTTTGTTATAGAATAACGCTACTACGGTTGTCTCGCGCGGCAGACCGACCTGCTTGCCGAAGTACTGGAAATCTGCCAGTGCAGCCGGGAAAATATCTTCCATGTAACGTCGATCGCTTTGCAGATAATTGGTTATATCTAAAGTGATCCCGTCCAAATACCAATCCGCCGTGCTATAGCAATGGGCCCAGAAGACATCCGGGGCCACGCCGGCGGCGATCATAGAGTATAGCCTTTCTTGCTGCTGCATAATGTTGTTCCCACTATGCCATACAATTTGCACCTTTATATCGGGGTTTGCTGCTTCAAACATGCTAACCAGACGTTCAAACTGGGCTTTTTCGTTTGGCGTTCCCCGACCCAAGTAAGTGATCACAGTTGACGCTGCCGAAGAAACCGAAAGCGATGCTTGACCTAAAATGAACCCTAAAAACACCATAATTAGCATTAGAAGTTTTCCTTTGCGCAACATTTGTTAGTATAACCTCCCTTATATGGCAAAATGGATATCCCCATGTGGAGCGCCCGGCCGGCATTGCCATTTGCCGAGCATCGTTATGAGGAATAAAATTTTACTTCTACAAGCTTAGGCAGAAACCTTTCGTCCTCAATTATTTAATGGCATATTTTTTCGAAACGCCATTGGAATGTGGCGTAAAGGCAATGCGCCTTCATCTGCTTAAAACCGTTTATCTGCCACTGCCTCCCGGGTTATTTGCAGACAGCGCATGGTCGTCTCATATTGTTTTTGAGCTACGGCGACAAATAGCACATCCAAAACACTGAGCTGGGCTACCCGCGAGGCGATGGCCCCGCTGCGGAAGTCGCTCTCTTGCACGGATGTTAGCAGGACTATATCAGCTGCGGAGGTTATAGGCGAATTCAGAAAATTGGTGAGGCATATGGTGACAGCCTGCGCCTGCTTGGCGACCTCCAGCACGCGCACCGTATCTCGAGTAGCACCTGAATGGCTTATGCCTACCACAGCCGTGGTATTATCGCATAATGAGGCGACCACGGCGGCCATATGCGCGTCGTTGAAACCATGACACTCTTTACCGATGCGCAAGAATTTTTGCTCTGCATCGAGAGCGACAATACCTGATGCACCAGATCCAAAAAAAATAATGCGTTGAGCGGTAGCTAGAGCATTAACAGCACGATCCAGTTCATTGGAGTTTATAGCGCGGCAAGTATCGGAGATCGCTCTTTCATTAGCCCGGAATATTTTGATTTTAATACTTTCAAGGTCATCCCCATGGGTAATATCTCCGTGGATTTGCGGATGAAAAAGTGGCAGTTCTCTGGCTAGACGAATCTTTAATTCTTGAAAACCCGAGTAACCTAGTTTCTGACTAAACTTGACAACTGTTGAGTCGCTGGTACCACTGGCGCGAGATAATTCAGTGACAGACATATCGACAACTTTTTCCGGGTTTTCTATAATACATTGCGCCACCTTTTTTTCAGATGGTTTTAAACCCGGCATAATAGCACGTATACGAAGTAGGCACCCCTCGCCCGGCATACTGTCATTGTCATTTGTAGTGATCAAGGATCAATCTCCTCTCTAGAGACGCTATTCGATGTAGAAATTTATCTTCCTTCACAATTAATAGTGCGCATAATTTCTGCTTTAATTTGTGCAATCGTCCCCTTTAACCGGGTTAATAAAAAGCGGCGCTGTGCGGGTAACTGCACAGCGCC
>DULU01000079.1 GCA_012840225.1 Bacillota bacterium | reverse complement strand
GGCGGGGGGAGGGCTAGCGTGCATGAAAAATGAAGCGGTGATGATGGTGGGGATCGGCTCCTGTGCAGGCCGGGAGGAGCGGCTGATCCTGCCGCGGGCCTTGGCCCGGCGCTTCAATCTGGAGGAAAGCGGCCGGATCACTCTCAGAGCAGGAACGGCCGTCAGCCGTCTGCCCTACCAGGTGGAGCCGGCGGAACCCGGCGCCGGAACCGGCCACTCTGATGCCGCCGGCCACCCCGGCACCGGCGGGGTGGCTCCGCCCATCACCCTGCACCTGCCGAAGAACCAGCGCCGCCATCTGGGGCTGGAAGGGGTGAAGTGCCTCCGGGCGACATATCGGGAAGGGCAGTTGCGCCTTGGCCCCTTGATCGGCGTCATGGCCCCGAGGCGCAAGGGCACCGCCAAACCCTACAGCGCCCAGACCACCTTTTTCCGAAGACTGATGCTGGCCCGGGAGGAGTTGGGGGTGGTGGTCTTTGTCTTCGACTTCCACCATATTTCCTTCTCCCAGGGGCGGGTGCGAGGGTATACCTACGAAAACGACAAATGGGTTTCCCGCACTTATCCGCTCCCCGATGTGATCTACGACCGGGCCAGCGGTTCCTTTGCCGGCGGGGCGGCGGCGGCCGATGCCGTCAGGCGGCGCCTGACGACGCGCTACGGCATCAAGCTGTTCAACACCCGCATGGGTGGGAAGATGCGCCTCTATCGGTGTCTGCGCACCGATCCCCTGTTGCGGGCTCACCTGCCGGCCACCTATCGTTATGCCGGGAGCGCCACGGTGGCCCGTGCCATGAGTTACAGCCATTCGGTCTATATGAAACCGGCCAACGGGGGACAAGGCAAAGGCATCATCCGCCTGAGGCGTCTCGCCGGCGGGGCGGTGGAATATGCCCTGGTCACCCAAAACTACACCCGGGTGAGGGGCCAGGCCCCTTCCATCCAGGCCGCCCTGGCCAGATTGCGCGGTCGGGTGGCGCTCTCCAGGTATCTGGTGCAGCCGGATATCAAGCTGATCAAGGTGCGCGGCCGGGTGTGCGACGTGCGGGCTTTGATCCAGCGGGATAGCGACGGCGCCTGGCACCTGACGGGGGCGGCGGTGCGCGCCGGTAAGCCCGGCGAGATCATCTCCAACCTGCACGGTGGGGGAAAGGCTATGTCCCTGCCGGAGGTGTGGCGGGAGGTATTCGGTGAGGCGGCAGCGGAAGACAAAGCCGCCCGCATATACCAGGATATCGAAAAGATAGCTTTGCGTGTGGGCGAGGTGCTGGCCAAAAGCACCAAGTGCCTGGGGGAATTGGGCGTAGATCTGGGTGTGGACGGCAAGGGAAAGGTCTGGATCATCGAAGCCAACTCGCGCACCGGCCGGGCGGTCTTCCGCCGCTCCGGCAATCACGAGGCGGCCAAGACGGCAGACCGCCGCCCCCTGCGCTTTGCGGCTTACCTCGCCGGCTTTGCCTGTGAAGAAGATAGCAAGTAAAGAGGGATCATTATGCGCTGCCGGATTTATGGTACCTCGGCGGGAGGAAGCGACACGGTCAGCATGACCAGGGCCGCCGCCCGCCGGCTCGGCCTCTATGGGCGGAAGACCGTCACCGTCAAAGTGGGAAGCCGCTCGGTGAGAGCCGGGTTGAAAATCTTGCTCAAAGGTTCCTCAACCACCATCGTGATGAACCGGACCCTCATTTCGGCCCTGGGGTTGCCGAAGATGATCAACCTGCGCGCCACCGGCCAAGGCGGAGTGCTCCGCATCGGCCCCATCGTGGGAATACTCATGCCCGGGGCGAGAGGTGGGGTGAGTCCTTTCGGCAATATGACTTTGGGGACCAATTATTTTATCCAGGAAGGGCGGCGGGCTTCGGTGTTGCCCATCGCCTTTACGGTCAAAGGCATCAATTTCAAACGCGGGGTGTTGAAAGGCTACACCCTGGTGATGGGGGCCAATCCCTATTGGGTGCGCCGGGTGCTGCCCATTCCCGATGTGGTGTTCGACCAGGTCACCGTGCGGCGCAAGGACAGAAGCGCCGAGGTGCGGGAAGTGCGGCGCAAGCTCGCCGAGCGGGGCATCCCCTATTTCAACCCCGGCTTTTTCGACAAATGGGATCTGCATAACCGGCTCATGCAGTGCGAGGAGCTGCAGCCCCACCTGCCGGAGACCTACTTGTTGACTGTGGAAAACCTGCGCCTGGCGGCAGAGAAATATAATCGCCTGTTTATCAAGCCGGTCGAAGGCAGCCTGGGCCGCCATATCAATGTCCTGCTGAAGAACAAGGAGCACGGCTGGACCCTGCGGCGGGCTTCCCGCTGGAGCAGGCGGGAGCTGATCACGGATCTGGCTGCCGTGCCGGGAAAACTGCCTAAAATCGAGCCCGGCACCTATCTGGTACAGCAAGGCCTGGATCTCTGCCGCTGCCGGGGCAGGCCTATCGACATCCGCGTGCTGGCCCAGCGCAATCTCACCGGAAAATGGCGGGTGACCAAGTTCTTTGCCCGCGTGCCGCCCCGCGGCCAGCTCATTGCCAATATCACCAGGGGGGCGAAGGGCATGCCGGTGCCCTGGACCCTGGCCCACTGCTTCCGGCACGGCAAGGTGGTGGTGATCCGCCGGCAGCTGGTCTCCCTGGCTCTCAAGGTATGCCGCTACCTGGAAAAGACCATCGACGGGCACCTGGGGGAGCTGGGCGTCGATCTCGGTGTCGACACCAAGGGGCATGTCTGGATCATCGAGGTTAATGCCAAGCCGCACCGCAAAGCGTATGAAGATATTGAGGAGCGTCCGGGAGCCAGGCGCTCCTATCGCCGGCCGATGCTCTTCGCCGCCTATCTGGCCGGATTCCATAAAAGCCAGGGAGGGGCGGCGAAAGCTCAGTCGGGTAAAGAGGTGAAGGACGATGACGATGCGCCGCAAAGCGATTCTTAAGGTGAGTCGGGGTGTGAGTCCGGGAATGGGCCTGAGGGTGAGCCCAAAAGGGATGCTCAGAACGGGAGCCAAAGCGGTTCCCAAAGCGGTTCCCAAGGCGGGGCCTGACCAGCGCCTCTTCGGCATCCTGGTCACCCGCAGCAACAATGTACCGCCCACGGCGGCCAACCCGTTCCCCGGGCGGACCGGGACCTTTCGCCAGATATCCTTGATGGCCGCCAGGCAGGGCCTGAAGGTGTGCGTCTTCAGGCCGGGGGGCTTGCTCAAGAGTAAGAAGCAGGTGGTGGCCCATGTTTATATCAGCGGCAGGGGCTGGGTCAGGCAGGTCTGTCCCTTGCCGGCGGTGGTCTACAACCGGGTGGCCAACCGGCGGGCGGAGAGCCGTCCCTGGATCCGCAGGGCCCTTTCCTGGCTGAAGCAGCAGAAGGTGCAGGTGTTCAACCCGGCTTTCCTGGATAAGTGGCAGGTCTATGATATCCTCCAAACCAATGAAGAGACGAAGGAGTTGGTGCCTCCCACCGTGCTTTATACCGGTACGGCCCAGCTGGTGGAGAAGTTGCGCCGTTGGCGTTTTATCTATTGCAAACCCCGCCGGGGCAGCCTCGGCAACGGTATTGTCTCCCTGAAACTGATGCCGAATGGCCGGGTGGCGGTGGCGTGGAATGCCAGAGGCGGGCGGTGGACGCGCCGGCTCATGCTGGCCGATGTGGAGGCTGCCGCCGCCTGGGGCCGCCGCCATTTCCGGCCCGGCTGGACCTGCCTGCAGAAGGGGATAACCCTCGCCCGCTTGCACGGCCGGCAATATGATATCCGCGCCCTGGTGCAGAAAGATGAGGCGGGTGAGTGGCGCTTCACCGGAGCTGCCGGGCGGGTGGCCGCCCAGGGGCAGGTGACCACCCATGTGCCGAGGGGTGGCTCCAGGTGGCGCCTGGACAAGGCCATAAAAGCCGGCCTGGCCGATCCGGGGCAGGCGCCCGCAGTACAGGCGAACCTGGCGCGGCTCTGTGAGAAAGCGGCGGCGGCGCTGGAGAAGGGATACGGCGAACTATATGGGGAGTTTTCCCTGGATGTGGGCATGGAGAAGTCGGGGCGGCTTTGGATTCTGGAGATGAACTCCAAGCCGTTTCGCTTCGACGAGCCGGATCTGCGCCGCCTGGCCTACCGGAGGCTCGTCTCTTTTGCCCGCTTTTTGTTGGAGGAAGGGGAGCAGCGCCGGAAGCCCGATCAGAAGCCGGACTCAGACCAGGAGCACGATCGGGCATGACCAGGCATGACGGTATGACCATATAGCTATATGTAAACGGTAAATGAAGCATATGACTCCGGAAATGAAGCATTCGCCATCGGTCAAAAAAAGGGATAAAAAAAGGGACTTCCCTCCTCCCGGCCGTATTAGTAAAGGGGGAAAAAGATCAGGGCCGCATTCACCTTGGGAGGAGATGGTGGTTCGTGGAGCTGAAAATTTTCAGCGGCTCGGCACACCCGGAGCTGGCGGTGCGCATCTGCAGGCATCTAGGTACGGAAGAAGGCCGCCGGGAGATCTTCAAGTTCAGCAATGACTGCACATTTGTCAAAATATTAGAAAGTGTACGTAACGACGATGTGTATGTCATCCAGCCATCCTGCGCCCCGGTGAACGATGGGTTAATGGAGCTTCTGATCATGATCGACGCCCTGCACCGGGCCTCCGCCGCCCGCATTACGGCGGTGTTACCCTATTTCCCTTACGCCAAATCCGATAAAAAAGATCAGCCCCGCATTGCCATCACCGCCCGCCTGGTGGCCAATCTCCTGGAGACGGCGGGCATTGACCGTGTCCTCACCATGGACCTGCATGCCCCACAGATCATGGGCTTCTTCAGCGTGCCCGTCGACCATCTCACTTCGGTGCCCATCCTCTCGGCTTATTACCAGAAACTGAAAGAGAAGGATGTGGTGGTGGTGGCGCCGGATGCCGGCCGGGCGAAGCTCGCCCGCACCTATGGCAAGCTGATCGGGGCGCCGATCGCCCTCCTTGACAAGCAGCGGGTGGGGAATGAGGAAAAAGTGGAAGTGAATCACCTGGTAGGCGAAGTGAAGGGCCGACCGGTGCTCTTGGTGGAGGATGAGATCGCCTCGGGCGGGACGATGATGGCCGAGGCGGAATTTTTGCACAATGCCGGGGCCACCGAGATCTTTGTGGCCTGCACGCACGGCGTATTTTCCGGAAAGGCCATCGAGCGCATCGCCTCCTCGCCGATCACGGAAATCGCCGTCACCGATACCCTGCCGCTCGCTCCCGAGCGCCGCATAGAAAAGATCACCGTCCTGTCGGTGGCGGAGCTGTTTGCCGAAGCTATCACCCGCATTCATAAAGGACAGTCGGTGAGCGTCCTGTTTGATTAATTTGAGGAGCGAAGAAGTAGAAGATGAATATCGTCTGCCGCACTGTCGACTTGCTGAAAGGACTGACCACGGTGGAGAGAGCGGTGGCCGTGCGCGCCTCACAGCCGGCCCTGCAGGGCATCCATATGGAAGCCCGGGAAGGGAGCTTGCATCTCACCGCCACCAACCTGGAGCTTGGCATCGCCTGTCAGGTTCCGGTGACCGTTGCGGCAGCCGGGGTGACGGTGGTCGACGGCCGCATCATCGGGCAGATCGTCAAACGGCTGGAGGGAGAGACGATTAACCTGGAGCTGCTGGGGCCGCGCCTCTTGATCACCGACGGCAGTTCCACCTTCCATCTCCCCACCTATAATCCGGAAGAGTTTCCCCGCTTCCCGATCGGCGACGGCGACGAAGACGACATCGAGGCCACCATCACGACCATAAAGATGACGCAGGGGGATTTGCGCCAAGCCATTCGCCGCACCATCTTTGCCGCCGCCACCACCACGCTCGATTCCCGGGCACCTCTGGCTGGGGTGTGCGTGGACATAGTCGATGGGGAGATCAGTTTCACCGCTACCGATCTGATCAGGTTGTCTCATTACCGCCTGCCTCTACCGGACCGGACGGCGACAGACCAGACGGCAGCGGACCGGACGGCGACAGACAGGACGGCGGCGCACCGGACGGCGGCGCACCGGACGGCGGCGCAGCGGACGGCGGCGCAGCGGCGTCTCATCCTCCCGGCCGACGCCTTGCTGGAGCTTTCCCGCCTCCTCGCCGAGAACGGCGGGGAGACCGCTATGGTCGCCTCAGCCAATTACGCTATTTTCCGCTTTGACGGCACAGTTTTCTTTACCTCTCTGGTGGAGGGGGAATATGTCGACTACCAGAAGATAATAGCCATGACCCAGCCGTCCAGCTTCCGCCTGAAGCGGGAGAAGCTGCTTTTGGCCCTGGAGCGGGCGGCGCTCGTGGCCGGCCGGGAGCGGCCGGTGGCCAACATGAGGCTGTCCGGCGGCCGTCTGGTGATCACCGCAGCTTCCAGCGAATGGGGCGAGGCGCGGGAGGAGATGGCGGTGCATCAGGAAGGGGAGGACGGTGAGACCGTTTTTGATGCCAGATATGTGATCCAGATGTTGCGCTCCGTGAATAGCAACGAAATCGTGATGGAACTGGGAGACGCCAGTCGCCCCATCCGCATGCTGCCGGCCGGGGCCACTGATTATATATATTGCGTCATGGGCGTCCTCGAGAAGGCGGAGAGCCGGGACGGCAATTGAAGGGAGAAGACGACCAACCGTGAAAAGCATGAGCAAAGTGCCCTTTCCCTGGGCTGAAGTGGGGCTGCTTCCCTTATCCACGGCCGTCGCTGCCGGCGCCATGGTGTCGGGCATACTGCGGGCCATCTCCCTCACGAGGGATTATCACGTCGGCGTATTGGTCTACGGGGCCGTTTTTGCCGCTGCGGCGCTGGGTGCTCTTTTTACCTGCATCTCGGTCTATTTCGGCTTACCCTTAGTCAGCAGGGCGCTCGATTTCTTCGGCTTGCTCCTCCTTGGCGGCCTAATGGTATATGCCGATAGTCTACTTGGCGGCGGGAGCCAGACACCGGCCGTGCAGAACATCGCCTTGCTGGCCATTTTGTGCGCCTGGCTTTTTGCTTCATATACCGCCGGCATCATCCCCCGCATCCTGCCGCTGGAGATACCGTCCGGCATCGATGAGGTGCTGCGCCAGCGGCTTTGGTATGAGCACCTGGAGCGCAAGGTATATGCCGTGCGGGATGCCTACATAGCTTCGGAATTGGCCGTACGCCGGGTGATCGACGCCATCACTCTGCTCGTGATCTTTGTGGTCGGCGTGAACCTGGTCCGGCCGGTAGCCACCTGGATCAAAGACGACTGGATTTTCGGCATCTTTGCCGGCTTGCTCATCACCGGCCTTGTCGTCTACTCCGGCTTAGTGCGCCAGGCCAGCCGGCGGCGCATTGCCGAAAAGAAGACGGATCAGATCACCATCCCGGCCTACGACCGGGCCTGGATTTTGGGCATCGGCGCCCCGGCGGCGGTGGCCATCACCGGCGCCGTCCTGCTTCCGGCCAACATCAGCCCACTATATCGCATAGATTTTTCCTCCGTGATGACCCGCTTCACCGAGTGGCTGGTGAGCATCCTCTGGCACCGCATGCGCACCGCCAATATACATCGGGCGCTGGGGGCACAGGAAATGACGGTGCGCCCCGGCTTTTATGGTGGCGGCGAAGAGGTGATGCCGGTCGGCGGCATGGGCGGCGTCGATCCTCTCGGTTTCATCCTCTCCATGGCCGCCATCCTCTTCCTGATCTTGACCATCATCTTTTTCTTCCGCTATGTGCACAAAAACCGGAAGGAGATCTTGCAGATGCTCCTTCCTGAAGAGGAAGTGCGCCGCCGCGGTTTCTGGGGGGCGCTGAAGGCTATTCTGCTTTTGCCCCTGCGCCTTTGGCGCTTGTGGTGGCGGCGCCATGTCAAGAGCGCCAAGGAGCGGAGCGTGGCCAGATCCGCCCATCTTCTGAGGGACATGATGGATGCCGCCGGGCGGAAAAGCCTGGTTTTGCCTAAAGATCCCATCCTCTTCACCAGGTTTATTTATAGCCGCATGCTGAAGGTGGCCAAAAGAGCCGGGATCGCCAGGCGCTCTTTTGAGACGGCGGAGGAGTTTGAGCATGTGCTCGTTTCCGTCAGCCCGGCCAGCCGGGAAGCGGTGGGCGAGCTGACCAGGAATTATTGCGTGGCCCGCTACGGCGTCAAGGCGCCGGCCTCCTCCTTTACTGCTAAAGCCCTGGGCCTGCTGCGGGAGGTAGCCCGGGGTTTGCGCCGTATTAATAAGAAACTGTAGCTTCAAAACCAAAACCACAATAGCCGCAAAGGGGAATTAAAAATGAACGGGCAGATAGTGTTGACTCCGGCGGAAAGCAAAAAGCTGATCGCCAAAGGGGTAGCCCGCCTGCCGTTTGTGCGGGAGGCTTTGGCCGGCAGCATGGTGGCTATCGCCAAAGGAACCACCAATTCCTATATTGTCGAGGAGATCACCGGCCGCTCGATTGAGAAGAAAAAATACATCACCGGGCTGCGCCTGCCGGCGAAGGATGCCGGGACCTGGGTGCCGAAAGAGCGCCTGGCCGATGTGGTGCTGAAGGCCGGTCGGCCGCTTGAGGGAGTGGCGGCCATTGAGGCCGTGGCCCAGATGCAGCGGGGCGATGTGTTCATCAAAGGAGCGAATGCGCTGGACTACCGCAATAGGATCGCCGGCATATATATCGGCCATCCCACCGGCGGCACCATCGGCGCCGTCTACGGCACCATCATAGCCAGGGGCATCAGGCTGGTCATTCCCGTCGGTCTGGAGAAGCTCATTGCCGGCGATCTGGCACAGGTGAGCACCAAGCTGGCGGCTGCCACCTATGAAAGCGGGGCCAAAACCGGTCTCTTCCCCGTCACGGGGGAGATTGTCACCGAAATCGAAGCCTTGCAGGTGCTCTACGGCGTGGAAGCCGTGCAGATCGGTGCCGGCGGGGTGGGCGGCGCCGAAGGGTCGGTCCACCTCCTCATCAGCGGTGAGCCGGCTGCGGTGCGCCGGGCGATGGAGGATATAGAGAAGATCCAGGGCGAGCCGCCTTTTGCCGAGTTATGAAGTAGGGGGAATCTCATTTGCCACAAAATGACAACGACATTGTAATAGTGAACTATAAACCCGAGCACCAAAGCCGCATCGAAGAGATCACCCTGGAGGCTTTTCAGGGCGTCAGCATCGATTACCTGGCCGAGCAGAAGCTGGGCGTCGTGCCGCCGGGCTGGGGAGTGCGCAAGGTGCACGATATCAGGCGGTGCATCAAAGCCGAGCCGGAAGGGGTGTTTGTCGCCCTGGACGGGGATATTGTCGCCGGTTATGTGACGGTGGAGACCTCGGCGGAGAAAAAAGTGGGCCGGATCATCGATCTGGCGGTGGACTCCGCCTATCGCCGCCGGGGGATCGGCTCGCAGCTCATCCGCCGCGGGCTGGAATATATGAAGGAGAAAGGGATGCTTCTGGCCAAGATCGAAACCTTGGAGACCAATGAAGCCGGTATGGCGGCCTATCCCAAGCTCGGTTTCCGGGAAGTGGTACGTCAGATTCACTATTATATGCCGATATGAGGTATGTGATTTGCTGTTTGAGCCGATGGAACCGGATCTGGATCTGGACTTGGAGAGAGTCGCCGGGGAAGCGACGGAAATATGCCGCCGGCTGGTGCGCCTAAACACGGTGAATCCATATAGCGGCGATTCCCACCCGGGCGGCGAGCGGGCCGGCCAGGATTACCTGGAGCGTCTCTGGCATGAGGCCGGCGGCCGCACGGAGCGCTTTGAGCCGCCTGAGAATATATATAGCCGCTTTGGCGCCCTGGGGCCGAAAGACAGGTCCTGGCGGGGCCGACCCGTATTGACCGGTGAGTGGCTTTTCGGCGCCGGGACGGGGCCGCGCCTCCTGCTTTTCGGCCACATGGACACCGTGGGCACCACCGGCATGACGGGAGCACCTTTCTCTGCTGAGCTGCGGGACGGTAAAATATACGGTCGGGGAAGCAGCGATTGCAAAGCCGGCCTGGCTGCCGGAACGGCGGCGGTCAGGGCGCTGACCAGAGCGGCGGGCGCCGGCCTAAACGGCACGGTGGTGCTGGTGAGCACCGTGGATGAGGAGTGCGACGGCATCGGGGCCGGGGTGATGGCGCTTCTCGACCGGGGTTATAGGGCGGATGTGGCTCTTTCGCTCGATGGGCCGGGCTTGCAGATCACGGAGGAGGCCGGCGGGGTGATCACCGCTTCCATTGTGCTCGAAAGCAGTGGAGGGCATGCCGCCTCCGCCGCTGCCGGCTTGTCGGCGCTGGAGCGGGCGCTGAAAGTGGCCCAGGCGGTGCAGGAATTCAAGGCCCTAAGGAGGGAATATAACGGTTGTGCCGTCAATCTCGGTGTTTTTCAGAGCGGCACCCATCCCGCCCAGGTGCCCAACCGGGCTCTCCTGGGGGTGAACATCAGCTACACCTACGCCGAAGCCCTGGAGGCGGAGAAAGCCGGGTATGGATTCGGCGGCGGTCTTCTGCGGCCGCTCTTTGAGGAGCAGGTGAAAAAGGCGGACGGTGGGGCCGAGGTAAGGTGGGTGAAAGACGGCCTGCCCTTCCGGGCGACGCTCGATGAGGAGAAGGTAGGGAAGCTTATGGCCGCTCACGCCGCTATCCTGGGCCGGCCGCCGGAGCGGAGCCGGCTGGCGGGATGGACCGACGCCTGCTGGATGGCGAGGGCGGGCATCCCGACTATCGCCTATGGTGCCGGCACACCGGGACAGGCGCACACACCCGATGAATACGTAGATATAAAACAACTTAACAATTGTGCAAAGGTGCTGGCTGTCTTTTTGTATAATATGTTAGGCAAGGTGTAAACTAAGCCGTCAGCCTCCAGGGATCGAACCTGGAATTGTTTGTGTTTGCACTAAATGCAACCGGGGAGGAATAATGCATATGAAATTTCAGGAAATCGCTGATGCGGTTATAGCCGGAAAAGCTTCGGAAGTGGAGCGGTTGATCAACGAGGCTTTAAGCGCAGGCGCTAAGCCGATCGAGATCATCAATGGCGGTCTCATCAGCGGCATGCAGGTAATCGCCGACCGTTTCAAGCGCAATGAGATTTACCTGCCGGAAGTGCTGGTAGCCGCCCGGGCTATGACTGCCGGCATCAACATCGTGAAGCCTTTGGTGGCCGAAAGCGATGCCCCGCCCGCAGCCAAAGTGGTGATCGGCACGGTCAAAGGCGACATGCACGATATCGGCAAGAAAGTGGTCGCCATGATGCTCCAGGGTGCAGGCTTCGACATCATCGATCTGGGCATCGACGTTTCCCCCGAGAAGTTTGTGGAAGCCGTGCGGGAGCACCAGCCGGCCATTCTGGGCATGTCGGCCCTTTTGACCACCACCATGCCGGCTATGGCCAAGACTATCGATGCCTTGAACGAATCCGGTTTGCGCAACAAAGTGAAAGTGATCATCGGCGGAGCGCCCATCACCGATGCTTATGCCAAAGAGATCGGTGCCGACGGTTATGCGCCTGATGCCGGTAGCGCCGTGGATGTGGCCAAACAGCTGATCGCCGGTTGATGCTTGAACCTTAAAATATGATGTATATATCGGCAGGGGAAGGCTCCTGCCACCGGCAGCTTCCCTGATAGCCGTGTGTTTATGAGCGAACCAGTCGGGTTTGTGGACGGCTGGTTCGTTTTTTTGGAGGATGGGTTTTTATGGGAGGAAGGGGAGCTTTTCCGTCCAAATCTGCTCGTGATGGCCGCCGGCGCTCCAGTCCGGCCGCCTAAGGGAATATTCCGAATATTATACGGTGAGGTGCGTATATATGATGCGTGTCGGTGTCATGGGTCTGAGCGAGGGACATATTTCCGGAATGCTGAATTCGGCTCTGGCCGCTGATAATGTCCAAGTGGTCGGGGTGGTGGAAGACAACGACGAAATCTATGAGAAGATGGGGAAGAGCCGCAATATCCCCCGCTACCCCACTCTGGATGATCTGCTGGAGCAGGCCAAGCCCCAGTTGATCCTGGAAGGCCTCAATCATGCGCAGAAAGTGGAACTGGTGGAAAAGGCAGCAGCGGCCGGGGCTCATGTGCTCCTCGACAAGCCTCTCTGCTCGAATGAAGAGCATTACCGGCGCATCGTGGCGGCGGTGGAGCGCTCGGGCATCCAGCTCTCCATGTGGTTTTCGTCCAGGTCCTATCCGCCCTTTATGGCTTTGCGGGAGCGCATTCAGGCCGGCGATCTGGGCGAGTTGGTCAGCCTGGTTTCCACCCATCCGCACCGGCTGAGCCCCAAGCATCCGGCCTGGTATGAGGATAAGAATATATACGCCGGCACCTTTCATGATCTGGCCTGCCACGGCGTGGATCAGATTCGCTGGCTGACGGGAGCGGAATATACCGGGGTACATGCCGTAGCGGCCCAAAGGAAGCGTCACCTGGACAAGCCGACCCTGGACGACCACGTGCAGGCTTCCTTCACTTTGTCCAACGGGGCTTGCGCCATGCTCACCGCCGACTGGCTTACCCCGTTCACCTGCCCTTCCTGGGGAGACACCCGGGTGATCATCATGGGCACCAAAGGTTCGGCGCACCTGCGCGCCTATGCCGGAAACCACGTTTTACTGGTAAGCGAGGACAAAGGCGTGGAAGAGCTGGAGCTTCCGGAAGGCAGAGGTCGGGAGTTCGTACAGAACCTGGTCAACAGCCTCCTCTCCGGCACCGAGCCTTTCGTTTCCACCAAAGATGTGCTGGCGGTGGCCAAGGCCTGCCTGGCGGCGGAAGAATCGGCCCGGAGAGGCGGGGAATTCCTCAAAATTTAGGCTCTCCCCGCCATCCGCCACCCGCCTCCTGCCCCCTGTCTGCCTCCCGTTCCCCGCTGCTCATTTGGGATGCGGATTATCCGGGATGCGGGTTATCCGGCTTTCCGGCTATCTGGGGCATGATCTTTCCACGATGCGCAGGAAGTCGATGATGCTGGCGCCGGTGTGATAGCCCGGATCGGCATCGGCCGTGGCCGGGATATGATCGACCGGGAGACCGTCGGTCCCCCTTGTCTGGTAGGCCATCAACATCAGATCGGTGCGCACATAGTGCCGGGCAAAGGCATTGTGGGCGGCGCTTAGAGCTTTGAGGTAGGGAGCGGCTGCGTCCGCTCCCGCGCCGTTCTTCGCCAGTACCTCCCAGGCTTCCGCCGCTGCCCGGATGGATTCCGGCAGGCTCCACCAGGGCATGTGGGGGGAGCGGGGCGTGCGGCTGTAGAGATCGTAAAATTCGCATATGCCGCCCACCTCGGGCAGGAAGCCGTTGGTGAAGTTGCGGAGGAAGATGAGGGGCAGCACCTTTTCCATCTCGTCCAGAGTCCGGCGCTCTGTCGGCCCCAGGGCGGCACCCGGGGCGGCCCTCAGGGCAGCGGAGCTTTTGGCGGCCTGAATGAATTTTAGCCCCAGGCCGGTCACTTCTATGGAATGGCCGGGATTGGACAATAAAGCGCCCTGGTCGACATACGGCCGGCCGGCAGCATCGATCTCTTCCCAGTAATCGCCGGGCAAAAGGCCGGGCATTCTGTCGTTGATATTCACATGGTGTTCCATGATGTGCCGGAGGAGCGCCAGTCCGGCGTTGATCCAATAGGGATCGGGAGAGGTGCCGAACCTGCACATCAGGGCGGCCGTGCCGAGTTGGATCATATAAGGCCCGTGGCCGCGGCGATGGGGATTGGGCTGCGGACCCTCATTTGGAGGACAGTTCCTTTCATTGGCGGCAAAACGCCTGTCCAGGATGGCCTCCTGCACCAGGCGGGCATATTCCTCGCCCTCTTTTTGCGCCTCGGCGTCCTCTAGGTAAACCCCGGCGGCAAAAATCCCCTTGGCGCAGAAAAGATCGGCGAAGCAATAGACCTCGCTCGACCAGGCGGTGAGGGGCACTCGCTGCTGGGCTTCATTCAGCACAAACGGTTCTCCCTCAGGGGTCATCAGGAAGAAGAGGTGGACGCCGTTTTGGCGGCGCAGGCTGCGCAACCGGGCCAGCACTTCCCTCATGATGCGCTCCAGGCGGGGAATGAGCGCCGCTCCTTCCTCGATCTCCGGATGGGCGCGCCACCACAGGCAGTGCTCGACCAGCGCTTCCAGGCCGCGTCCCTGGATCCAGCCATATATGCTTCCCGGGCCGCGCCGCTGGTCGTCTTCCCGGAAATCCTCGCCGGTGAGGAGGCTGAGCTTGGTGTCGATATAGGGATAATCCGGCCGCCGCTCATACCTCTCGGCGATGGCCGTCATGACGGACACCAGCATAGTCTGATAATCTTCCACTACCGCTCGCAGGTCGCCGGGTGACGGCTCTGCCGGTAACAGGCGTCGGCGGTAAACCATTCCGCCTTTGGTCTGGTAGGTGCTTGGTTGTGGCATGATGCTGTTCAGCCTCCCGTAAGGATGGAATAAATCTTGCATGGTGTAAATCTTGCCATGATAGCTTGGCCTTCCGCCTCAGATTTCGGCTGAAGCAAGCCATGATCCTTTTTTTGCGAAAAAGGGCCGGGAATTAATGCGCTGGGGGGCGCGAAAATTTTCCCAAAGTACGGTCGGCGCACTCATGACCGGCGGAGGCGAAGAGACTTCGTGATCACGCACGACCAATAGCTGAGGTTTTCCTGCAGGCAATCCGACCCGTAACCAGCCGCCGAGACCAACTTTGGTAAAAAGTTCGCATCCCCCCGTTTTTAGGCGCTACTTTGGCAAAAAGTTCGCACCTTCCCCCTCGCCGGCGCCTTATGGCAAAAAGTGCACACCCACCCACCCATCCCCCCCCTCCCGACACCGGCAGCGGGCAAATAAAAAAGGGAGCCCGGCAGAGGCCCCCTTTCCCGGAATACGTAAATAGGATACCTAAATCAAGCAGCGGCGGTCGATTTCTCACTGCCGGCGGCGGTCCATACCGCCAGGGCGGCGGCGATCAGGCCGACAATCCAAGCGTTCCAGCTGGCGTTGGCCAGATTGGAGAAAGAAAGGACCCAGGGTGAGAAGAACACCCAGGCCCCGGCGATCCCCGACACCCATTCCAATGCCTTAATCCCAGGTGAGGCCAGTGCCCAGATGCCGATTGCCGCGAAAATAATACCGAGTATCCAGGAGTTCCATGAAGCATTGGTCTCGCCCGTAATACCGAAGATCCACGGAGTCACAATCATCCACGCGCCCAACACTACCTTTACCCAATCCTGCCATCGTTTCCACGGACTCATCCTACACCCACCTCCAGGCATTAGTATATTTTTGACCGGTATCTTCCCGATCTAACCAAAAATATACCATAAAATCCCCGCGAACGGTCAATCCTTTACGTACCAACTATATTGTCGCCTCTGCTCAATTATTCGCTTAAATAAAGAGCCGGCCCGGTTATTTTTTCAGGAGGAGGCGCCGGGCGTTGTCGGCATATAGTTTGGCGAGCACCTGGCGGGGCAGATCCACCGCATCTATTTTCCAGTTCCCCTGAATGGGGGTGGGGTGAGCGATCTGCTCCAGGCTGGTTTCAAAATAGAGCCAGTGGGCTTGATAAAACTTGGCCACATCGGCGTCCTGCGGTTCAAAAGGCTGCGGGGAGCCCAGCATGATGTTCCGGCGTATGCCCAGATCGGTACCGAAGAGGATGCGGTCCTGGAACTCGGTGAAGATTTCCCGCACAAAGGCCGGCTCATGACGGCCGAGCTCAGGCACACGGGCCGCGATGTCCACGATGTAGTTGGGGTGATCGCGCATCACGTCGGCGACATAGCCGATCTCTTCGGCGGCGCAGCCGAAGTGCACGCCCATGATGGTGGTGCGGGGATGGCGCCTGACCACCTTTTCCAGCTGGCGGATGAGCCGCCACCAATCATAGGGGTGCTGGGTGCGGTCGCCGAACCACCAGTGGGGATTGTGCTTCAGTTCGTCCCAGCGCTCGTTCTTTTCATTCAGGGGGATGAAGAAGGCTTTGGGGTCGGCGATGTGCATGGCCACCACGCAATTCAGCTCGGCAGCCTTCTCGAAGAGCGGCGCCAGGCGTTCGTCGTCCACGGGGATCAGGCGGCCGGCGCTGTCGCGGCGCTCCAGACCCAGGGACTTATGGATTTTAAAGCCCACGGCGCCTTGTTCCACAGCCCGCTCCAGGTGGTCGCATTCCCTTTTGGCCCAACCCGGCTCGCCAAAATCTCTGAAGTCCAGGCCGGTGAAAGCAGCAAAGCGGCCGGGGTAGGCGGAGGCTGCCTGGAGAAAGGCGGTAAAGTCTTCGCCAAAGCGGGCGCTGATGTCGATCAGCATCTCTAGTCCGTTTTGCTCCATGAGGCGGATGGCGTCGGGCAGCCTGTCAATGGCCAGGTGAGTATGTACGTCGATCACTCCCAAAGATTCTCTCCATTCCGAATGGGGAGTAGGAATTTTCATCTGCGGTCAAACCTCCTACGGCGTGTTTTGCCTTATTATAAGATAGAAAGTGAAAAGCATAAAGGTAAGCGTCAAGCCGGAGTATAAATATAAATGGCATTACATGGTGAGGAGCAGCCATAGGTGGAAACAATGGAAATGCACAAACAGCTTTATCCGGAAATCGATACGCCGGCCGTCATCGTCGATCTGGATGTGATGGAGCGCAATATCAGGCGGATGGCCGAGCTGGCTGCCGGGCGGGGCATAGCCCTGCGGCCGCACATCAAGACGCATAAGTCCGTCTGGATTGCCAAAAAGCAGCTGGAAGCGGGAGCCGTCGGCATCACCGTGGCCAAGCTGGGCGAGGCCGAGGTGATGGTGGAGGCCGGCATCACCGATATATTGTTGGCTTATCCCATCATTGGGGATCACAAAGTGGCCCGCTTGTATGAGTTGCTGCGAAAGGCGGATCTGATCCTCTCTACCGATTCGGTGGAGGCGGTGGAAGTGATGGCCGATGTGGCGGCGGCTGCGGGTCGACGGGCCCGCCTATATGTGGATATAGACACCGGATTGCACCGCCTGGGAGTGCCGGCCGGAAAGGTAGCGGCCGAACTGGTGGCTCGGGTGGCGGAGGTGCCCAATACCGAAGTGATCGGGGTGATGAGCCACGCCGGGCATACTGGGGCGGGGCGCACCCCGGAAGAAGTGGAAAGGCTGGCGCGGGAGGCGGCGGAGAGTTTGGTGGAGACCGCCGAGAGAGCCCGGGCACTGGGCGTACCGGTGCGGGTGGTGAGCCCCGGTTCCACCGTGGCGGCGAAATATGAAGTGCAGGTGCCGGGGGTGACGGAGATTCGTCCCGGCACCTATGTGATGAACGACGCCAACACCTTGCGCCGATGGGTGGTGAAAGAAGAGGATTGCGCTCTGAAGGTTTTGGCCACTGTGGTCAGCCGGCCGGGACCGGACCGGGTGGTGATCGATGCCGGCAGCAAAACACTGGCCTGCGATCCGGCCGTCGGCGGCGCTGCCGGGGCGAGGGGCGGATTGCCCGGTGGCTTCGGCTTGATTTGCGAATGGCCCGGTTTGCAGGTGGACCGGCTGAGCGAGGAGCACGGTGTCATCGAACTCAACAAAGCCGGCATCGAGGCCGACTTGCAGGTGGGCCAGCGCCTGACCATCATTCCGAACCACGTCTGTCCTGTGGTGAACTTGACCGACACTTTATATGGGGTGAGGGGCGGAAGGCTGGAGAGGGAAATCAGTGTTTCCGCCAGAGGCCGGAACAGATGATGGACAAGCGGCGTCAAGGCGGCAATGCCATTATATATAGAAGATTTGCCATGGTTTATTTGCAGGAAAGGAGAAACTGAAAGTTATGTCGCAAGTGGAAAGCAGACTGCACAGTATAGGTTTAAAATTGCCCGAGCCGGCCAAGCCGCTGGCGGCCTATGTGCCGACGGTACGCACCGGTAATTTGGTCTTCATTTCCGGTCAGGGACCGAAACTGGAAGGGAAAATGGCCTATGTCGGCCGGGTGGGCTCAGATCTGACCCTTGAGGAAGGCAAAAAAGCGGCGGAGCTATGTGCTCTGAATGCCCTGGCGGCACTGAAAGCGGAGATCGGCGATCTGGATAAAGTGAAACGGGTGGTCAAGGTGTTGGGTTGGGTGAACAGCGCCCCCGATTTCACCGATCAACCCCTGGTGATGAACGGTGCCTCCGAACTCCTGGAGAAGATCTTCGGCGAGAAGGGGAAGCATGCCCGCTCCGCCGTGAGCGCCCATGTGTTGCCCGCCAACATTACCGTGGAAGTGGAAATGATCGTCGAGGTGGAAGACTGACCTGCAAGGCCGGGCGAAGTTCCGGGTGAAGCACCGGGTAAAGAGCCGAGTAAAGCGCCGAGTAAAGCGCCGGGTGCTGGTGCGGGGGAGGTTATCCGGCCCTCCAGCCGCCCGGCGCCTTCGTTTCCGACTAACTTCTTCTCCGGCTTCGTTTATTGTCCGCTTTTGGCCAGGCCGGCTTGGATTTGCTCCATGGCGGACTGGACGCCGGAGGAAAGCAGCCTGGCGTCGGTGCTGGCGGTGACGAAGGTAAAGCCGTCTTTGATGCGCTCGAGGGCGGCCTGCGCATTGACGGCCATGTAACCGGCGGCTTTGCCGTGCTTTTTGGCGGCGGCGAGAATCTTCTGCACTGCTTCCTGGAACTCCGGCCGGTCGAATTGCATGAACATGTTGAGGTTGGCGGAGAGGTCGTTGGGCCCGCAAAACAGCATGTCGACGCCGGGCACGGCGGCGATGGCTTCCACATTGGCGAGGGCCTGGCGGGTCTCTATCTGTATGCCGACCAATACGTTATCGTTCCAGGTGCGGAAATAGTCCCCAAGCACGAGGCCATAGCGGGAAGCTCTGGTGCCGGCGATGCCCCTGATCCCTTCCGGCGGGTATTTACAGGCCGCCACGGCGGCCGCCGCTTCCTCGGCCGTGTTCACCAGCGGCACCAGCACACCGTAGGCCCCTCGGTCCAAAGCCTTTTTGATCAGCGCCGCATCGTTGGCCGCCACCCGGATGAGCGGCACCACCTCCGAACCTTTCATGGCCCGCAGCAGCTGCTCCACGATGTCATAGTCGGCCGAGCCGTGTTCAGTGTCTATCAAGAGCCAGTCCATGTTGAATCCCGACATGATTTCCGCAATGGCGGGAGAGGGCAGCGAGATCCAAAATCCGACGGCCGGCTTTCCCTGCTTCAGCTTTTCTTTCACTTTGTTGGGCATCTGGTCGGCAACTCCCGTCTATGTATATTTGTTACTGTCTTTTGGTGATTCACGCCATGGCCAGCCGGCGCAGAGCGCCGAGTGCCGCCTGACTCACCCGCCAGCGATAGTCTTGCGTGTTGCCCCGCCACTGGGCCAAAGCCGTGCGGGTATCCCCGGCGGCGGTGGCCAGAGCTACCACGGCTTCTCCCGGCGCGGCCGGCAAGATGCTAATGCCCACCGACACCCCGTCCATCCTGGCCAGGAGGTGTTTGGCGAGGTCCATGGCCAAGGCTTCGGAAGCGGCGGCCCCATTGCCGACCTCAGAGCCGGTCCCGGCGCCGGGTTGCTCTTCCGCCATGATCATCTGTACCAGCTGGGTGGTGGAGGCGGCGACCAGCGCACCGGCAAACCAGGCGTTGGCGCCGGGGGGATCGGTCAGCCGGCTCGCCAGGATGCCGCCGGTGCCGGCGTCGGCGATAAATACCCGCCAATTGCGGCCGAGGAGCAGTTCGCCGACGGCTTCTTCCAGAGTGGTCCCATCCACGCCGTAGATATACTCGCCTACTCGGCGGCGAATCTCTTCCTCCACCGGAGCGATCTTGGCCAGTCCCTCCTCCCGGGTGTGAGCTTTGGTGGAGATGCGCAGCTGGACATGGCCGGGCTTGGCATAGGTGGCGAGGGTGGGATCCACCTGCCCGGCGAAGAGATCCATCAGCCGGTCCTCCAGCGGCGATTCGCCGATTTCGCAGAAATGCAGCGACCGGGAGACCAAAACGGCACGCTCGCCCATGCGCTCCAAGAGCACCGGCACGGCGTATTTATCGAACATCGGCTTCATCTCGTTGGGCGGTCCGGGGAGCAAGATGAACAGTTTATTGTCGCTCTGATCGGGGACGGCCAGTCCGGGGGCTGTCCCGGTGTCGTTGGGCAGCACTTTGGCCCCCTTTGGCACCATGGCTTGCCGTTTCATGTTCTCCGGCAAGTTGGGACGGCGACGCCGGATGGTTTGCCAGATCTCGTCGTTGAATTCCAGCTCCCGTCCGGTCAGCTCGGCCACCGTCTCCCTAGTCAGATCGTCCAGGGTGGGGCCGAGGCCGCCGCAGGCGATCACCACGTCCGAACGGCTGACGGCTAGGTTGAGCACGCCGGCCAGCCGTTTGGCATTGTCGCCGACCACCGACTGGTAATAGTGGTCGATGCCCAACTCGCTCAGGCGCTCGCCGAGATAGGCCGCGTTGGTGTTCACAATCTGTCCCAAAAGAAGCTCGGTACCGACAAAAACCATTTCCGCTATCATATATGGATGCTCCTCGATATGAAGAATCAAGAATCGGTCGGATGTACCGGCAGATAATTATTATTCCTTTACGGCCGGGTCATGTCCTGCGCTTAATCGGCCCTGGAAGGAACAGTTTTATATTTATAAAAACCGTGCGTGGGACTGAATATGAAGCGGTGGATGAGCGAGGCCAGCGGTTGCTGCATCAGGATGGAGAGAATCACCGGCGCCGCCACCGTGGGCCCGAAATAGGTGAAGCCGATGACCACGCCGGCGGAATTATTGCGCATGGCGGAGGCATAAGCCAGCGGTACCAGATCCTCCCGGCTTACCCCCTTCACCCTGGACATGATCAACAGCACCAAGGCATAGGTGAGCACGGCTTGCAAGATGACGAGGAAGAGGAGGCCGACGGCCTGCCAGCCCCACTGCCGGAGGTAGGGCTCCATTACCCCGGCGTTGATGAAGATGATCAGACCGGCCAAAATTTTGACCACGAGCTTCTGGACCGTCCGGAAAGAGTCGAGGCGGAAGGATGCTTTTTCATTGACAAATATGCCGGCCAGGGTGGGCAGCATCACCCCGGTCAGAAAGCCGAGGAAGAGATCCAGGGCATCGATGGAGATAAACGCCCCCACCCAGGCACTCAACAAAAACGGCGTCACGATCCCGGAAAGGACGGACGCCGTGCCTACGATGGTGATGTTGAGCGGCAGGTTGCCGGCGCTGATCCCCGTCCACACATTGGAGGTGATGGCCGCCGGCAGGGCAGTGGTGAGGATCATGCCGACGGCGAACTCAGGACTGGAGGAGAGGAAGAGCCGCCCCAATAGGAAGCTGACGGCCGGCATGACGCCCCAGGCCAGGAAGATCCAGAAGAGCATAAAACGGGGTTGCTGCAGGGACTGAAGTACGGCCCGGATGCGCACCGAGAGTCCCATCAGGAACATCTGTATGCCGAGCAGAAACACCGTGCAGCCGGCTAAAGCCTCCGCACTGCGGTGAAAGGTTAATCCTAATATAATCACCAGGATGACATAGATGGGAAAGAAGCGTTCCAGTAACTCGTTGGCGCGGTTGATAGTCCGGTCACTCCTGAAAGGCTTAACACCGGCCGGTAGCCTATGGTCTGCCAGCCGGTAGGTTAAGATTCTAATCTGGTGCTCGTCCAATTACATACATTATAGAACTCACATTTATATTAGTAAACTGATGATCGCCGCTCGCCTGATTCCGTCCAGACTCGATCAACGAACATATGGCTATTCAGCAGGCCATCATGATGGGCGATATCCAAAGCCTTAAATCCACCCTGAAGACCCACCTGGAACGTCGCCTGAAAAGCTCCCGGGTAATGAGAAAAGAATCCTGAGATCGGGCCTTTCGCTTCGTCACCTTTCGCTTCGGTGCCTTTCACTTCGGCGCGGTGCACAGCTTGAGCAAGTCGTCCACGTGGGCGGTGGCCAGGCATTCCACGGCATCGCCGGCTCCGTAATAGATCTTGACTTCCCCACTCTCCTCGAGGATCATGCCGCCGGGGAAGATGGTGTCGTTGCGGAAGCCTTCCTTCTCCTCAGGCGTCTCCGGCCACATG
Source organism: Bacillota bacterium (assembly GCA_012840225.1). Taxonomy (GTDB): domain Bacteria; phylum Bacillota; class Limnochordia; order DTU080; family DTU080; genus DULU01. Next base: position 4,790 of record DULU01000079.1, on the reverse strand, counting down.
AGCGGTTCCTTACTCATGCCGACCACCTCCCAGGGACGCTCCAGATCAAGCAGCATGATACCGGCGGAATAGCGCTTTTGCCATCTCTCTTCCCAGCCTCTTTTGCCCCTTTGATTGTCCCGGTCCACGGCATGGAAAACCGTCAGCCACCCTTTGGGGGTCTTCACCGGCGGTGCTCCCGGGCCGATTTTATCGTTGGACCAGGGCACGTGCTCCACGCCCAGGACAAGTTGGCAATTGCCCCAATAGCGCAGGTCGGGGGAGTCGGAGAACCAGATGTCGAACCGGTCCCGGCCTCCCCGGCTATATACCGGAAACGGCCGCTCCAGCCGGGCATATAGGCCGTTGATCCGTTCCGGGAAAAGCACCATGTTGCGGTTGTCCGGCACCGACAGCGATAATATCTCAAAATGAGAGAAGTCGTCGGTGACGGCGACGCCGCCGCGCACCCCGTGCCGGGTGTCCACCGCCAGGCATACATAGCAGCGGCCGTCGATCACCGTGAGGCGCGGGTCATAAACGCGCAGGATCTCCTCATCGTGCATCTCCAGGCATGGTTCGGGCTGGACTTCCCAGTTGAGACCGTCGTCGCTAAAGGCCAGGCCGAGATTGGTGCCGAGAAACTTAGGCTTGCCCCATTCCTCGACCACATCGTTGCGGAAGATCATTACATACCGTCCCTGATATTTGGTCACCCCGGCGTTGAACACCAGTGAAGCAGGATAGGGCACATGCTCCTTGGACAGCACGGGATTTTTGGCATAGCGGGTGATCACTGCCGACGATTTCCACATCTGTGACACTTCCCTTCGCTTTTGTTATACTTGGCTTTGCCTGATGGCTTTGGTGATGGCTTAGCCTTATTGCTTGGCTTGATTAGGCAAGGGGCCGGTTCCTCGCCGGTTCCGCCTCTTTGTCTGAATTGCTTTTTTGTTCGCCGAAGCGGCGCATATGTCCTTTGGCCATAGGGCGAGGAGCGGGGTTTTAGGCAGGGTGGAAGGGAAGTGTGTATCGTGATCATCTCGGCGAGCAGGCGCACCGATATTCCGGCCTTTTACAGCCAATGGTTCATGAACCGGATCAGGGCCGGTTGCTGCCTCACCGCCAATCCATACCAGCCGAGCCGGCTGGAGCGGGTTTCATTGCTGCCTGAGGAGGTGGAGGTGATCGTCTTCTGGAGTAAAAACCCGGCGCCGCTATTGCCTCATCTGGCCGAGCTGGAGCAGCTCGGTTACCGCACCTATTTTCTTTTTACATTGCATGATTATCCGCCGGGACTCGAACCTGGGGTGCCGGAGTTGCACACACGGCTTCGGACTTTCCGCACTCTGAGCGAGGCGATCGGTCCGCAGCGGGTGGCTTGGCGTTATGATCCCATCATCCTCTCCGACCGTACCGATGCCGCCTTTCACCGGGCGGCCTTTGAGCGGTTGAGCCGGGCGCTTGAAGGTGCGACCGAGCGAGTGATCATCAGCGTGATCGATATATACCGCAAGACGGAGTACCGCCTCAAGCGCCTGGAAAGCCGGCACGGCTATAGCTTTGTGCGGCGGCCTCTTCTCCATCCGGAGCTACCCGGCTTGCTGGCGGATATGAAAGCGCTGGCCGCTGCGGCCGGCATGAGCATCCAGTCCTGCTGTGAAGAGGATGTCGTGCTTCAAGCGGCCGGGATTCCCCGTGGTGCCTGCATCGACGGCCGTCTCTTGGCCGGGCTCTGGTCCTTGCCAGTTACGGGGAAGGATCCTTATCAAAGAGCGGGCTGCGGTTGCGCCAAAGCCAAAGATATCGGGGTATTTCACACCTGCTTGCATGGTTGCGCTTATTGCTATGCCACTGCCGGCGAGGATGCAGCCCGCCGCCGCTACCTGGATCATGACCCCGCCGCCCCTATTCTTTATATGCCCCGGAGCCAAGGGAGCGGGAGCTGAGGGAGCGGCAGCCGAGGTAGCTGGAGTCTCAAGCTATGACTATAGCCTCATCGCTCCGCCGCGGTTGGCCGAAGTAGCCAGGCGGCTATAGAGAGACAGAATGCCCCGCCGGCCGGCTGCGGGGGCAAGGGAAGGTTTCGGCGCAGAGGCGGGCGAGGAGCGGCGAGCGGCCAGGATGGCGGCGATCTCGGCGGGAGGCAGGGGGCCCCGCTCGCTCGTCCCGGTGATGTCGAGCCTTCTCTTCTCCAGATCCAGGCTGATCAGATCCCCGTCGGCCACCAGGGCAATGGGACCTCCTTCGGCAGCTTCCGGCGAGACATGACCGATGACCGGACCGCGGCTCGCCCCGGAAAAGCGCCCGTCGGTGATCAACATGGAAGTGGTAGCGAGCACAGGGTCGGAAGCGATGGCCTCGGTGATGTAAAACTGCTCCGGCATACCGTTCCCTTTGGGACCCTCATAGCGGATCACCACCGCGGTGTGAGGCTTGATCTCCCCGGCCTGAGCGGCGCACAGAGCGGCTTCGCTGCTGTTGAACACTTTGGCCGGGTAAGTCAGCCTGTTCATTCCTCCAGGGAGGGCCGAGGTCTTGGTCACCGCGGTGTCCGGGGCCAGATTGCCCTGCAATATGGCCAGCGCTCCCCGGGCTTTAAGCGGACGCTCCAGGGGACGGAGGATATCGGTCACCGCCAGGCCGGTCTGCCGCTCGAAGGCGGCGGTGATGGTGGCCATCAGGCCGCTCCGGCGGAATTCGTCCAGCATCTCTCCCAGCGTGCGGCCGTTGCAGGTCAACACATCCAGGTGCAAAAGCGGGGCCAACCTCTCCAGCACCATCGGCACCCCGCCCATATGCCAGAAAAGGCTCGCCGGATAGCGGCCCGACGGAATGATGTCCAGGATAAAGGGCGTAGTGTCCCCGGCTTTCTGAAACTCATGGATATCGATATCCAATCCCAACTCATCGATCAGCGCCATGAGGTGCAAAACAGCGTTGGTCGATCCGCCGACGGCGGCATGCACTACGATGGCATTGCGCACAGCCTCCGGGGTGACTATATCCGAAAAACGGAGACCCCTGGAGACCATGTGAGCAGCGAGCTCGCCAGCCCGGCGGGCCTGGTGATCCTGGTAGGAGCTGCCGGCGGGACAGAGAGCGGAGTGCCAAGGCGCAATACCCATGGCTTCGGCCATCACCTGCATGGTGCCGGCCGTACCTAAAAAGGCGCAGCAACCGGGTCCGGCACATAACCCGTCCATGATGTAAGCGGTATGGCTGATGGCAGGCAGTTCTTCTTCCGTCTCAGCCGCCTCTCCCTCTTCCCGGCGCTCTCTTCTTTTGCGGGCGGCATGGATTTCGCCGGCCTGGTTCAGGGTGAAACCGCCCAGTCCGGGTCCCATGACGCCGCCGGGCAAAAAGACGGAGGGCAGGTTCAGCCGGGCCAGGCCCAGCAGATGCCCAGGTATGGCTTTGTCGCAGCTTGAGGATAACACCAGGCCGTCGAAGTGACCGGTCATCACCTGGCATTCCAGGACATAGCTCAGCACTTCCCGGTAAAGCAGGGAATAACTCATACCGGCGGTACCCTGGGCGATGCCGTCGCACACATCCGTGCAGCTATATTCCAAAGCCGCCATGCCCGAGCTCAATATGCCTTCCTTGATCAGGCGGGAAAGCCTGGACAAATGAATGCTGCCGGGATGGGAATCCCCGGCAGTGGTCTGGATCAGGATCTGGGGTTTACCGAAGTCGGCTGGAGCACAGCCGGAAGCCAGACGCAGTGGCCGCAGTTCAGGGGCTATGTCTGCCAGCTGTACATGCATGGGTTGGTGGTCTTTCCGTTGCAAATTAAGATTCCTCCCGCATCCATTTAGGCGAAAACGCCATTGGTAAACCCTATTGCTTAAATATACCGGTTAATACGCTCTATCAAATCCGCTATTTTCTCTCTTCTAGCTAAAAAGCTATCTGGGTTTCTGCTATAATCTGTCGTTGTGTTCATAATATCCGGACCTATCTCCAATAGGTCGGCAGCTTCGTTGATTAAAGCTAGATGATCGGCATTATCTCTGCTGAGATTACCGGCAACCTCGCGCAGTAAATAAAAATACTCATAATCCTCTATGCCATCCCGGATATTTGCTAACCTTATTGAACTCCACGGTTCACCATGCGGTGAAGGATAAATAAGGAATCCGTCTCCAGCTCTATTCTCAAGCAGCCATTGAGCTTTATTAGGCCAACGTAACGCTGGATACACGGATAACATTGTATCATAATTGTTTCCTGCTGAATAACCCCACGAGTATAGTCCCCAATATATAAAGCCGACCAGATCGTATTTCCAACAAGCCCAAAACCACGATCTATGGTCCACCGGCTGATAATCTATATTGGATGTTGATGAACAGATGTAGGCCCAAAGTGGTCTTTTTGCATCAATTACGGACCACCACCTGTCATTCTCCGGATTTATCTTGTCAAGGCTTGGCGCTAATATATCCCATAAATCCACTCTTTTAAGGACCGATTCATCATGAACGGCCGACACTATTTTCAAGTCGGGAAAGTTTCTGCGAATAATATTGTGTAGCCATTCTATGGTGCTATAATCGTACCTATTGGAGTCGGCAACCGGTTCATCCACAACATTGATATAGGCCTTGTCCAGCCAATTGTTTTTGCTCAGCATGTCCAGATAAGCTTTTATATACTGGATAAGATAGTCTTCATATTCTTGGGTAAAAGGTAAAAATGTTTTTTCGACTCTCCTGCCTGATGGTTTCTGTATAACATCAATACTTATACCTAAAATATAATGGTGTTCAGCAACATTTATAGAGTTGCCTTTCATGGGATTTTCG
>DULU01000078.1 GCA_012840225.1 Bacillota bacterium | reverse complement strand
CTAGGCAAAACTGGTTTGGTGCCGTTATATGCCTATATACCTACCGCTCATTTTGATGGTGTTGCTATGTTGAAAACATATGACGCTGGTTCTGTAGAAATTATAATTGATGAGAATTGATGAAGGTTAAGAAAAGGAATAACTTGTGCCGGTATAGATACAATTGTATAGAGGGACAAGGTAAGAGAGGTGGCCCAGCACCCATTGAGCGCCGGGGCACCTCTCGTTTGTTATTTAATAGCGACATTTTAAGTGTGGTATCATATATCTTAATCGCCGAGGAGAAAAAAACACCTTGCAGGTTGATATATGAATTCCATGGATATGGCTCGCCAAAGTGAGCGAAAAGAACCCTATATAAGAAAAACCGCCACCCTCTTAACTGTGGAAAGGGATGCTTTTGCGTCCTTCTCCTTCGACCGGGAAGCTTGTCTGGTACGGGGAGCCTGGAAAGAGCAGATGGTGCGCTGGGGGTTGGATGGCAGCGCCTTGCTGAAGACATTGAGCGCGCCGGGGAAGGTGGAAAAGCGGGAGAAACTGAACAGCGAGGCCGGTCTGGCGCTGGCCGCGGCTTTTTATGAGCGGGCGGCGGAGATGCTGGTCGGGATGGCTGTCCCTGATGACTGGCAGAGCGTCCGGGAGAGGGTGATCTCCAGCGGCCCGGCGGCCATGAACAAGAGAGCGGCCGACTTCCACAGGATTTATGCTCCCGTGGGCATCCTGCCGCCTGATCAATATGGCGCCCTGGTGCTGCAGCTGACCACGGGATGTCGCTATAACCGCTGTTCATTTTGCACTTTCTACCGCGGGCAAAAATATATGGTGAAATCGCCGGAGGCCTTTGCGGAGCATATCCGGCAGGTTAAAGCCATGCTGGGAGCAGCTTTAGAGCGGCGGCAGGCGATTTTCCTCGGCGATGCCGGTGCCCTGAATGTGCCCCGGTATATCCTGCTGGAAGCGATGGACCTTTTGGCCGAACATTTCCCCTTGCCGACCGCCGTTGCCCGGCCGCGCTGGCCGGTATATGCTTTCATGGATGCCTTTGGGGTCGGACCCGCCGCCCTCACAGAAGCTGATGTCGGCACCAACGCCGCCGCTCTCACCACCGCCGATTTTGCCATGCTCCGGGAGATGGGGCTTTCCCGGGTTTATATCGGTGTGGAATCGGGCAGTGAGGCGGTGCTTCGGATGCTGAACAAACCGGTGCGGCCTCAGGTGGTGGCGGCTTTGGTGAAGACTTTGAAAGAAGCTGGCATTGCCGTGGGGGTGATCTTTCTCCTGGGGGTGGGTGGGCAGAAGCTGGCAGCGCAGCATGCCGAAGAGAGTGCCGCCCTGTTGGCGGAGCTCCCCCTCGACGGCCAGGATACGGTCTTCTTCTCTGAACTGGTGGCCGACGAGAAGAGCTCCTACAGCGACTGGGTGCGCCGGCTGGTCATCACGCCGCTCACCCCGGAGGAACTCGCCGAGCAGGAACGCGCCATGCGAAGGACCCTTCCACCCAGGGAAGCCGGTGGTCCGGCAGTCACCAGGTATGATGTGCGGGAATTTATTTATTATTGACCGGTGACCGGCAGCAGGGCAAGGGTAATGCCGGTTGGTATGGTAAGGTATAAATACATTCATGGTATTGGGAAGGACGGGACCAATTGCTCGGGAATGCGAAAACCACATTCATCATCGTCAACCTGGCGGCGGCAGGGCTGATCATCACCCTGTCTGTTGTTTTATTTTATACCAGGCGGCAACTGCGCCGGATAAACCGGCAGTGGGAGAAAAGGCTCGCTGAGGCGATCAAAGACGAGCGGCGGCGCCTGGCCATGGACCTGCACGACAGCGCCGTACAGCATTTATATGCCGCCGGACTGCACCTGGAAAGTGGCGTGGTGATGGCTGCCGATGCTCCTGAGGCAGTCAAGGAAGAAGCCCGCTTGGTGATGTCCAAGCTGGATACGGTGATGGATGAGCTTAGGCATATCTCCGAGGAATGGCAAAAAACGCCTCCGGCCAATCAGGATTTACGCTATGAACTCTTGGAGGTATTGGCCCCTTTTAAGGCTAATAATACGGTGGCGGTGGATCTGGCCAGCCCTGCCGAACCGGTGAAAGTCAAGCCGAAAACCGCCTATCAGGTGGGCCAGGTGGTCAAGGAGGCGGTGGCCAATGCCCTGAAACACGGACATCCCGGCCATATCAAGGTCACCTTGAAAAAAGAAGGGCTGCTGGGGCAAATTATTGTGGACGACGACGGTTCCGGGTTCAATGTGGAGGAAGTGGGAAGGAAGGCGCGCACTGCGGCTGCCAGGGGCCAGGGGTTGGGTAACATGAAGCACCGGGCTCATCTGTTGCGCGGCACTTTGATGGTGAAAAGCGCGGCGGGAGAGGGGACCACGGTGACGCTGAACTTTCCCATCGACGGGGGAGCCGGATGATCACCCGGCCGCAAGCCGGATAATCAGTCCCAGACGCCGACAATCCGGTGAATTAAGTGACGATTGTCCTGGAATTCGGCTGACTTTCGACAGTTACCGGGTGGCGGGGGTTCTGGCAGAATGATCTTTGGTATTGTGGGTCCATGGGATTAAAATGCACCGGGCTCTGCGTCAGGTGAGGGCGCAGGGGAAAAACCGACCGGTGCAGTCGTAAAAGGGAGAGGAGACGGATCAGTTTGGCAAGCTTGGAGTCGCTCTTCAGGCCTAGTTCGATCGCGGTTATCGGAGCGTCCGCTCAACCGCAAAAAGTGGGGTATGCCGTCCTCAACAATCTGAAGGAGGTCGGCTATGAAGGGAAAGTTTATCCCATCAATCTGAGGGAAAACGAGATCCTGGGTTATAAGTGCTACAGAAAGATCGGCGATGTCGGTCCTGTGGATGTAGCCGTCATCTGCATACCAACCCAGTTTGTCAAGGATACGGTGGTGGAATGCGGGGAAGCGGGGGTCAAGCACGTTGTGATCATCACCGCCGGCTTCAAGGAAGTCGGTCCCGAAGGCGCGAAGCTGGAAAAAGAGATTAAGGAGATCTGTGACCGCTACGGTATGACCCTGACCGGTCCCAACTGCCTGGGGAACCTCAGCACCCATGACAAGATGAACGCTTCGTTCGGTTCCACCCATCCGGCCACCGGCGGTATCGCCTTTATTTCGCAAAGTGGCGCCTTGGGTGCGGCCATTCTCGACTGGAGCGCCGGCACAGGCATCGGTTTCAGCCGCTTTGCCAGCATGGGCAACCGGGCCGGGTTGACCGAAGTCGACTTTCTGAAAAACTTCGGCGAGGATCCGAACACTCGCGTTATTGTTTGCTATCTGGAAAGCATCGCCGACGGCCCTGGTTTCATGGATGCCCTGCGGGAAGTCACCCAGCGCAAGCCGGTCATCATCCTCAAAGCCGGCGTCGGGCAGGCGGCCCAGAGGGCGGCGTCTTCGCATACCGGCTCCCTGGCCGGCAACGACCAGGCGGTGGATACGGCCATCAAGCAGTCGGGCGGCATCCGGGTCTCCGGAGCGCAGGAATTCATGGATCTGGCCACCGCTTTTGCCATGCAGCCTGTGCCTGAGGGCAATCGCATAGCTTTGGTGACCAATGCCGGTGGTCCGGGCATCATCTGCACCGATGCGGTGGAGCGGGCCGGCAATCTGGTCATGGTCCAACTGGATGAAGCCACCCGGACTTATCTGCGGGAGAAATTGCCACCGGTCTGCTCGCTCAACAACCCTGTCGACGTGGTGGGCGATGCCGGCGCCGACCGCTACCAGGTGGCGCTGGAACCTGTCTTGCGCGATCCCAATGTGGACAGCGTGATCGTGCTGGTCTCGCCGCAGGCCATGACCGAGCCGATGCCGACGGCCAATGCCATTGCCGAAGCTCTGCAGCGCTTCAACAAAAAGCCCGTGCTGACCTGCTGGATGGGTTCCGGCAGGGTGGTTGATGCTCACCGCAAGTGTCTGGAGCTGGGCATTCCGGCTTACGATGCTCCCGAGCGGGCGGCCAAAGCGGCTTCCGCCATGGCCAGATATGCGGAGATCCGCCGCAAGGGTCTGGAAGAGCCCATTTCCACCAAACCCGACGGGCGTCAGGCGGCTGAGCAGATCCTGGAGGCAGTGCGCGCCGAAGGCCGCAAAGTCTTGCTGGGCTGCGAAGCCGCTCAGGTAGTCAAGGCCTATGGTGTGGCAGTGGCCGCTCCGGAACTGGCCAAGACCGCGGCCGAAGCTCAGGCTATCGCTGAGAAGCTCGGTTACCCCGTCGCCCTGAAAGTGGCTTCGCCCGACATCCTGCACAAGAGCGATGTCGGCGGTGTGAAGCTGGGGCTGAAGAGCGCCGCGGAAGTGGCGGCCGCTTTCGATGAGATGATGGAGAAATGCAGCGCCGTGCCCAATGCCAAGATTTACGGCATTGAAGTGCAACACATGATGCCCAAGGGCCAGGAAGTGATTCTGGGCATGGTGCGCGACCCGGTGTTTGGCCCCATGATCATGTTCGGTATGGGCGGGATTTATGTCAACCTGCTGAAGGATGTATCCTTCCGCCTGACGCACAATCTCACCATGAGGGATGTGCAGGAGATGGTGAGGGAGACCAAAGCCTACACCCTGCTCTCCGGTTACCGGGGCGAGAAGGCTTCCGATATCGCTGCCGTGGAGACTTCCCTGGCGGCGGTGGCGGCCCTGGTCAACGATTTTCCGGAAATAGCAGAGCTGGACATCAACCCGCTCTTCGTTTACGAAAAAGGTTCCGCCGCCTTGGATGTGAAGATCACCTTGGCTTGATCTTTAGCCGGATCAGGCGTCAAATCGCCATCCGGCGCGGCCGGAAAGCCTTGATAGCGAGAAGGGGCGCAGCAAACGCCCCTTCTCGCCGTCTTCTCGCCGCTTTCTTGTCTTCTTCTCGCCGGTTTTAACCGTTTTCTTGTTGTTTTCCCGCTCTTTTCTCGTCGTTATTCGCCGGTCTTTCTCCGCTCTCTTCCGATTGTCTTCCGGCCGGTCTTTCCGGCTCCCCGTGTGTACATCACATGACTGCAAGGGCAGGAAAATCAGTCCACATGTACAATATTCATGGGTATAAGGGCACTTTGGTACATGAGATCGGTCACCGTCAGGAGGGTGACTTCCGTGACACGCATTCTCATAATGGATGACCAAGGATTAATGCTGGAAGGTCTGCGTACAATTCTGGATATGGAAGAAGATCTGGAAGTTGTGGCGACGGCTAAGACCGGTCAGGAATTGTTGGCTAAGATTCCGTTAACTATGCCTGATTTGGTGCTCATGGACGTGAAACAGCAACCTGACGACAGCTTGAACACCATGAGAGAGATCAAGAAGACCTATCCGCACATCAAAGTGCTGGCTTTGAGCGGTTTCAGCGATGAAAGCTGCGTTTTGGGAGCCCTGCGTTCCGGTGCCGACGGTTATCTGCTAAAAGACTCTCCCTCGGAGGATCTGATCCGGGCCATCCGGGTGGCTATGCAGGGGGGCATGACTTTGGCCCCTCAGGTGGCCGGACGGGTGGTGGGGCACATGGTGCGCCTCTTGGAGAATGAGGAGCGGCAGCCGAAGGCTCGGGATCCCATTCGCCATCATCTAACCGACCGGGAACTGGAAGTGTTGCGTCTGGTAGCCCAGGGACTCTCGAACAAAGAGATCTCCAAAATCCTTTATGTCACCGAAGGCACCGTCAAGAATCACGTGAGCAGCATCTGCCAGAAGCTGAGAGCCCGCGACCGCACCCAGGTAGCCGTGTTTGCCTGGAAGCACAGCCTGTTGACTGATGGGCAGACCCCCTCCGACAGCGCCGACTAAACCGCCCTCCGTTCAGTATTTTGCATGTATATTGCCCCGGCCCGGCGTCGCTTGCCGGTCTCCACTCCCTCCTATATTATTGAGATGTGCCATTTATCATGGCTGTGGTGCCTCCGGTGCCAAAGCGGCTTAATAAAAGGAGTGCGAAACCAGGTATGATTAAGTGGCTGAATCAAGGCAAATGGGAGCGCCCGCACGACAAGATGGCTGTATATACCGAAATCCTCCCCGGACAAAAATGGGGCATCAGGGTTACCCTCTTGGGTGCCGAAGCGCGGGTGGAGGCGGTCGACGGGCCGAAATGCACCTGGTATAAGGTGCCCCGCCGCCTGCGGGCGGAGGTGAAACCGCCCACCATCTGGGAAAGAATAAAAGGCATCACCTTTGACGAGAAGCTGCGGCGCGAGGTGGAGGCCAAGCGGGCGGTGGCCAGAGAAGAGAACGCCCGGCTCGGCCACCGCTGGTCGGGAGGATGACGGGATGCGGGACAAGACCAAAGACATAGATCAAAACCAGGTACCCCTTTTTTCGGGATTATTGGCACATGCCGGGCGTAACCCCTGGCAATTTCACATACCAGGTCACAAGAAGGGAGCGGGTATGGCTCCGGAATTCAGGGATTTTATCGGCACGGAGGCTCTCTCCATCGATCTGGTGAACATTGAGCCGGTAGACGACCTGCATCACCCCAAAGGCATCATCAGGGAAGCCCAGGAGCTGGCGGCGCAGGCCTTCGACGCCGACTATACCTTTTTTTCGGTGCAAGGGACGAGCGGCGCCATCATGACCATGATTCTCTCCACCGTGGGTCCGGGGCAGAAAATCCTCCTGCCCCGCAACATCCACAAATCGATCCTGAGCGCCGTCATCCTTTCCGGGGCAACCCCGGTCTTCCTCACGCCGGAGATCGATCAGCAACTGGGGGTGGCCCACGGGATCTCCCTGGCTACGGTGCGCCGGGCAGTGGGCGAACATCCTGACGCCGCGGCGCTCCTGGTGATCTATCCCACCTATTATGGGGTATGTTCCGATCTGCAGAGCATTGTGGCCACGGCTCATCAACACGGCATACCGGTGCTGGTCGATGAGGCTCACGGCGCCCATCTGTATTTTCATCCCGACCTGCCGCTGCCGGCCATGAAGGCGGGGGCCGACATGGCGGCTACCAGCATGCACAAGCTGGGGGGCTCTCTGACGCAGAGCTCCATCCTGAACGTGCGGGCCGGACTGGTAGATCCCAAGAGGGTGCAGGCCGTCTTCAGCATGCTCACCACCACTTCACCTTCCTACCTGCTTTTGGCCTCTCTGGACACGGCCCGCCGTCACCTGGCGGTGCATGGGCGGGAAACCTTAAGCCGGGCCCTGAAGCTGGCCGAGGAGGCACGGGCCCGCATCAACAGCATCAAGGGGCTGTGGTGTTTCGGGATGGACATCATCGGCCGGCGCTCCTCCTCCTTTGCCTTCGATCCGACCAAACTGTGCATTTCCGTCAAGGAGCTGGGCCTGACCGGTCTGGAAGTGGAGAGGATGCTGAGGCAGGAGTTCAATATCGAGGTGGAGCTTTCCGATTTATATAATATTCTGGTGATCGTCACCGCCGGCGACACCGCGGAGAGCATAGACACCCTGATCCATGCCCTGCAGAGCATTGCCGCCCGGGTGACCGGTCGGCGGGTGCGCCGGGGACGGGTCAGTTTCCCCGACCTGCCGGCGTTGGCCATGACGCCGCGGGAAGCCTTTTTCTCCCGCACCGAGGCCGTACCCTTCACCGACAGCGCCGGTCGCATCGCCGCCGAATTCGTCGTCCCCTATCCGCCGGGAATTCCCATATTGGCGCCCGGCGAGTGGATCACCTCTAAAAATATCAATTATATTACTGAACATTTAAAAGCAGGATTACCGGTGCAAGGCCTAGAAGATAGGACCAATAACCACATCTTGGTGGTTGCCAATTAAATTTATTTGATCCGGCTTTTCTTCTAAAGATGGATGTCACACCGTAGAATACTTAAGGAAGCTGATGCTACTGGAGAGCGACGACGGCTGGATCAATTAAAAGTACGGGAGGGGAAGTAATGGCCGGGTTCTTCTCCAAGTTATTTGGTAAACGAACCAGCACCAAGAAGTATGAGGATGTCTTCCTGACGGCGCGCTACCGGGTGGGTCAAAGCGTGGAGTATGCCTTTACTCAGGCTGTTGACCTGGCGGTAAGGGAAGGGGCTTTTTCCAGCCGCGCAGAGGCGGCGGAGAAGCTTTATGAGTTGTTGCTCCCCAAAGCCGAAAAAGAAGACAAGGCCGATGCTGCCGAACTTCTCAAGGCTAAGAACAAGATCAAATGAGGCAAGATTGAAGCAAGCAATCGTGGTAGTATCTGGCAGTCCCATTTGGGCCGTAACCGTTGGCCATGATTCGGATTAACTGATGATGATGGGTGAACCAGTTCGTTTTTCCCAGCGGCCGGAGGGTGGTTACCGGAATAAGTTGCACTAAACATGTGTAGGTCCTTCATGCATATCACCCTGGGTAACGGAGATAATAAGTGTGTCCGGACAGCCGGCGGGACAAAAGCGGTATCCATGATGGACACCCTGCTCACTCCCGCAGGGACGGATCACACAAGCCGCCTGGTGCGGCCGGAAACGTAGTCCCAGCCCGCAAGACGGGTAGCGGCTCCAACACCCGAGTGGACATATCCACCCGGGTGTTTGTATTAAGCGCCCTATCCAAGTGCCCAAGCCGGCCGGAAAAAGGGCAGGTTCCCCGCCACACAGAAAGCCGAAGAGACGCCAACGCCGTCACCTCGGCCTGTGCCGACGCCATGGTCACGGCCATCGGACTTGCTCGCCATGACGGAGGTTGGCTTGGACGTGCTTGTTTCCGTGTCCCGCCTAATGTGCCGTAAAGGCCGACATAGACACAAAAACTACCGGAGGAGCCGGCCTGCTGTTTCTGCGGCTTCCACGGTTGCCGTGGTTTCCGCGGTTTTTGCGGTCTGTGCCTTGGCCGCCGTCGGCCTATTAAGCCTCCCCTCCTGGCCCGCCGGAGAGGTCGTTCAGGCGGCGGTGACCAACACTTTGCCGCTCGCCTCCCCATGTTTCAGCAATGCCTGGCCGAAAGATGGGGAAAAGTGGCGGCAGATGCTTTCCGCCTATACGGCCGGCCATCTGACCAAAGCGGCCGAGCTCCTCCGGGAGCTGGCCGTGACTTCAGGGACAGAAAAGGCGCTCGCGTGGAAGAATCTGGCAATTGTTTACAAGGACCTGGGACAGCCTAAAGAAGCGGCGGAGGCCTATGCCGAAGCTCTCCGGCTGGAGCCGGAAAATGCCGCCCTCTGGACCGATTTTGGTTGGGCTCTATATGCCTCTGCTCAAGCCGAAGAGGCCGTGACCGCCTTTGAGCGGGCGCGCCGCTTGGCCGGTGAGGAGCCCTGGCTTCTTTATGGCCTGGGGCTGGCCTATGCTGGGAAAGCGACAGCTGAAGCCGGGACGGCGTCGGCCGGGAAGGCGGCGGAGGCCGGCATACCATATATTGAGAAAGCAGTGTCCCTCAACCCCCGGTTGGCTGCCGCCCATTTCGATCTGGGTTTGCTATATGCCGGTATCGGCGAGGCGGATAAAGCCGCCGCCGCCTTTGCCGCCGCTTTGGCGGCCGACAGCAACTACACTATGGCCTATGGCTATCTGGCTCCCTATTATGAGCAGAAAGGCGATCTGGCCGCCGCCTGGAATGCCTACAGCCGCGGGGTCTTGGCCCTCCCCTCGGACACAGCCTTGCAAAAAGCCAAGGAACGTTTCCAGAACACCTACCGCAATTTTATCGCCGCGCGGGAAGCGCAGGGCAATCTCGACCGCCGCAGCGTCAAGCCGCTTACCGTCAGTCCGCTGCGCATCGCAGGCGCTCCCGAGGTCCGGGTGGGTTTGCTGGAGAAAATGCAGCTCATCCGCTTGTCGTGGGGGCGGCCGGTGAAGATATACCGCCGGGAGCAGCTCTTGGCGGAGCTGCCGGCGGGCGGCATCTGGACGCTGCGCCACAAAGGCGGCGGCATCCTGTCCCTGGAGAATCCCGACGGCCGGCAGGTGTTGAGCGGCAGCGCTCCCTGGACCATCGTGCCGGAGAGCGACGACTCCACCATCGTAGTCTACGACATGGAGGTAAACAAGGGCACTTTTTACGCCCAGCTGGAGCACCGGCAATACCGCGGCCGCATGGAGGCGGCAATATATAATCAATCCATCACTCTGATCAATATTGTCGACCTGGAATCCTACCTCCTTTCCGTGGTACCTTCGGAGATGTATGCCACAATGCCGCCGGCCGCCTTGCAGGTGCAGGCGGTTGCGGCGAGAACATATACATTGCGCAACATGGGGCGTTATGCTTCCCGCGGTTTCGACCTCCTCGGCAACCCGCTCTCTGCCGAATACCGGGGAGCAGGGGCGGAGCACCCGCAAGCCACGGCTGCCGTGCTGGCCACCGCCGGGCTGGTGCTGGTGGACGAACGCGACCGTCTGGCTGAAACCTATTACAGCGCCTGCTCCGGGGGGCATACCGTCTCCTCGGCGGAGGTGTGGGGCGGGGAGCGCTCCTACCTGGTTGGGGTGCTGGACAGCGATGAGGAGGAAGTGCCGGAATTTCCCCTGGGGCCGGCCGCCTTGGAATGCTGGATCAAAAAATCACCGCTCGTCTTCTCCAGCCGTTCCCGCTTTACCAGCGAGAGCAGCTTTCGCTGGGTGAAACTGGTTGATCCAGCAGAGATAGAGCGGCGGGTGAACGAGCGGCAGTTCATCGGCCGGCTGGTGCGGGTGGTCACCGGGGCCCGCGGCATCGGCGGTCAGGTGTCCGAGGTGCACCTGATCGGCACGGAGGGCACCTACACGGTGCGCGGCGACAGCATCCGCAGCATGCTGGGCGGTCTGCGCAGCAATCTGATAAAAGTGGAAGGTTTTTACGACCGGGCGGGTTATCTCAAGAAGCTGGCCGTTTTCGGCGGCGGTTTCGGGCATGGAGTAGGTATGGATCAGTTGGGTGCGGCCGGCATGGCGGAAGCCGGCTATGATATGGAAGCAATTTTGCGCCATTATTACGGCTCCGCCCGCTTAAAGCGCCTTTATTGATAAACACCTTCGAGCTGGAACAGGAAGAGGGGATGACCAGTGTATGCCATAGTTTTCACGTCGGGTGCGGTATTGATGGCGCTGGAGATGCTGGGCAGCCGGATTTTGGCTCCCTATTTCGGCAACTCCATTTTTGTCTGGGGGAGCTTGATCAGTGTATTTATGGCGGCGTTATCGGTAGGTTATTTTGCCGGCGGCTATTACGCCGACAAAAGGCCGCACCTGAGCACCATGGCGCTGGTATTGGCCGCTGCAGGTTTCTTCACCGTGATCTTGCCTTGGCTGGCGCCGCCGATAAACAACTTGATCACCGAGATTGATCTGGGGCCGAGATTTGGTCCCCTGACGGCTGCTTTCTGCCTGTTTTTTGTGCCGAGCCTTTTCATGGGTATGGTTAGCCCGCTCGCCATCAGGCTGGCGGTGACGAAGCTGGAGACGGTGGGCAACACCGCCGGCAATTTGTATGCCGTGTCCACTCTGGGGAGCATCTTCGGCACCCTGGTGACTTCCTTCTTTCTCATTGCCGTTATGGGTGTGAGGCGCATCTTGTTTCTTTTGGGCATCATTCTTTTCGCCCTGGCCGCCGCGGCCATCTGGATGGCCTTGACGCAAGATCAGGCGGCGGGGGAGGGTGGCGGCAGGGAGAGTGCCGCTTCCCGCAGCCGGCAGGCGGAGCAGTCGGCGAAGAAAAAGAAGAAAAAAGGTGGGCGCAAAGTCCGCTCCTCTACCGCCGGTGTCGTGCTCTGCCTGGCATTGGCCGGCCTTTTGAGTGCCTGGGCGGGCGGCGGGACGGCCTGGGCCATTTCCGCACCATCCGACCTCTACGCCACCAAGACCCTATATGATAAAGATAGTTTATATCATCACATCCTGGTGGTGGATCAGGGTGGGGTGCGCTACCTCAAATTCGATGCCTCCTGGCAAAGCGGCATGGATCTGCGCCGTCCGGACGCTTTGGTCTTTGAATATACCCACTACTTTCACCTGGGACCGCTATTGGTGCCCTCTGCTCAGAGGGCTCTCTTTATTGGGCTCGGCGGGGGGTCGGTGCCCAAAAATTTTCGCATCAACTACCCCCAGCTGAAGATGGAGGCGGCGGAGATCGATCCCGAAGTGATCAGGGTGGCGAAGACTTACTTTTATGTGGAGGAAGATGAATACCTACAATGCATCGACCGGGACGGGCGCATGTTCCTGCGCAAAAGCGACACGCTTTATGACCTGATCTTCCTCGATGCCTACCAGGCCGACAGCATCCCCTTTCACCTCTCCACCAAGGAGTTTCTGGAGGAGGTGGCGGCCCATCTGCAGCCCGATGGGGTGGTGATCAGCAACATCATCGGAGCGGTGGCCGGGCCGAAGAGCCGCCTTTTCCGTTCCATGTATAAAACCTACCTCTCCGTGTTTCCTCAGGTGCATGTCTTCCCCGTCAAAGTGGCGGGCTATGAAGGAGATACTTTGCCGCGCAACATCATCGTGGTCGCTTCCAAAAAAGCCGCCGCGCCGGACTTTGCCGCGTTGCGGATGATAGCCGCCGAGCGCCAGGAGGAGCTGCCCGTGCCGAGCGATCTGGTAGGCATCATCGACAACCGCTATACCAAGGAGATCCCGGTGGGGGACGTGCCCTTGCTCACCGATGATTATGCCCCGGTAGACATATTGATGCACTTTTGATATAAATCAATAACCTGTGAAGGAGTGCTCCAAATGCAGCCGATCACCAGTTTCGAAAACCTTTTCCAGGGGGCGGTATCCCTGGAACGGACGGCCGGGGGCATTAAGCCCTGGCGTATACCATATGAAGATGTGGTGCTCTACCCGCCGGACGGCATTAGCGGGAAAGGGCAGATTGCCAACTGTGTACGCCTTTCTTTCCGGAGCGAGGCAACGGAAGTGAGGGTGCGCACCGTGGCGCCCGATCCGCAAATGCTGATGGATGTGGTGATAGACAATGAGCTGTTCGCCACCGCCCATCCTGATGCCGACGGCTGGTTTACCTTCAGCGGCCTGCCGGGCCGGGAAAAGACCATCGATGTCTATCTGTCCCAGTCCCTGCCGGTAATTGTGGCCGGGCTGGAGATTTCCGAGGGGGCGTCGTGGGCTCCGGCTCCGGTCACCAGCCCCCGCTGGATCACTTATGGCAGTTCCATCACCCAGTGTAGCGCGGCAGCCAGCCCGTCACAAACCTGGCCGGCCATTGTGGCCAGAAAAACCGGGTGGCATTTGACCTGCCTGGGGTTTGGCGGCAGTTGTCACATTGAACCGATGGTCGCCCGCCTGATCAGGGATCTGCCGGCCGACTTCATCTCCATGTGCCTGGGGATAAACGTATATGGTGGGAGCTCCCTCTCGGCCCGCACCTTCCGGCCGGCGGTGATCGGTATGGTGAAGATAGTGCGGGAGAAGCATCCCGACATTCCCATCGCGCTGATGTCCCCCATCTACTCACCGCCCCGGGAGAAGCAGCCCAACGCGGTGGGCCTCACTCTGGAAATGATGCGCCAGGAGATCGTGGCGGCAGTGGAAGCGCTGCGCTCCAGAGGGGACAACAATCTCATCTACGTCAACGGGCTGGATATCTTTGGACCCGACGATGTCGATCATCTGCCCGACAACCTGCATCCCGACGCCGAAGGCTATAAGACCATGGCGGAGAGATTTCTGCAGAAAGTGGTGCCCCAGGTGAAGCTGGGCGGGAAGTGAGATAGCCATGATCGCCACTCTGACCATGAATCCGGCTCTGGATCTCACCCTGGTCTTCGGACAGGTGCATCTGGGCCGGCTGAACAGAACGGAGGCGGTCCATCGCCATCCGTCGGGAAAGGGCATCAACGTGGCGGTGGTCCTCCATCGCCTGAAGGTGGCCGTGCGCGCTTATTGCCTGTTGGGTGGGGAAACCGGCACCTATATTGAAAAAGAGCTCAGCCGGTGGGGCCTGCCGCTGGCGGTGGTGCCCATCCCCGGAGAGACCCGCACCAACGTGAAAGTGATTGAGAGCGCTGAGGAAAGCCGGATGACCGAGCTGAATTCGGCGGGGCCGCCCGTTTCCGGGGACAAACTGGCAGAGATAAAGGCCAAAATCCTCGGCGACCTGGTTTCGGGGGATCTGGCCGTGTTGTCCGGCAGCCTGCCGGCCGGGGTGCCGGTGGCATTTTATGGAGAATTGGCCGGAGAGCTCGCCCGTCAAGAGGTGAAAGCGGTGGTCGACGCTTCGGGAGAAGCGCTGCGCGTCGCTCTCCGGCACCGGCCATATCTGGTCAAGCCCAACCGCCAGGAAGCGGAAGAGTTGCTCGGGGTAGCCGTCGGCAACAGCGATGAGGCGGTCGGTGCGGCGGCCGCCATACAGGCTTTGGGAGCGGAGAATGTGCTGCTTTCCCTGGGCGCGGCGGGCGCCGTGCTGCTCGCCGGAGGGGATGAAGGTGGGGGCGGCGTGTGGTGGGCGAGCTCACCGCCCGTGGCCGTGCAGGGCACCGCCGGCTGCGGGGACTCCTTGCTGGCCGGTGTGGTGGCCGGGCGGGAGATGGGTTGCTCCTGGCCGCAAAGCCTCCGCTGGGGCCTCGCCGCCGCCACCGCCGCCGCCAGACTGCCCGGCACCACCTTGCCGGGATATGAGCAAATTGTGGCCGAGCTCGGGAAAGTGGAGGTGCGGGCTGTATAAAGTTCCATATGATAATAGGTTAACCGTTCCGCCATAAATTTGCCGGCCAAGCCGCTCTGGCTTTCACCGCGCATGCCGCTCCTCCGGCGCGGGAACATTAATCATCATGAAGACCGAGCTGGAGGAGTGGGGCATGGCGAAAAAGCGGGTGATCGTCATTACCGATGGTGACCAAGTGGCACGTCGGGCGGTGGAGACAGCGGCGAAAAACGTCAACGCTCGTTGCATCTCCGTTTCCGGCGGCCGGCATCCTGAAGAGCCGCCGCTTACGGCCGATCAACTGGTAGCCATGGTGTTGTCCGCACCTGCCGATCCGGTGGTGGTGATGGTGGACGACGGCGGCAAAAGAGGCAAAGGCTGGGGCGAAAAGGTGCTGGCTGAGCTGCTGGAACATCGGGAGATCGAGGTGATGGGAGTGATCGCCGTAGCTTCTCACCTCGCCAAAGGGGAAAGTGTGCCTGTCGATTCTTCAGTCGATCGCCATGGGGCCGTGGTGGCGGGTTCCGTCGACAAGGAAGGCCAACCTCAGGGAAACGGCTGCCTCTATGGAGATACGGTGGGGGTGTTGCGGAAGCTGAAGGTCCCCGTCGTGATCGGCCTTGGTGATCCCGGCAAGATGGATTTCCACGACGATGTGCAGAAAGGGGCGCCGGTCACCACCAAAGCCTTGCAGACGGTGATGGAAAAGTATGCCGCCCTGAAGGGCGGATGATATGAATATGGATATAAGGGGAAAAAGCGGCCGCCCTCAGAAGCGGCCGCCGGCTTGATAGCGTCTTTGCAGGCGTTCCAGGATGTTGATCTGGGTGTGCATGAGCAGCTCCACTTCATGGAGGGCGTCGATGATGTCTTTATGCTTTTCCGGGTGGAGCTCCGTCACGGCATTGGCGATGGTCTCCAGATCGTCCTGCAGGCGGCGGGACACCTGCCAGATCACATCGGTGGGATTCAAGAGATCACCACCTTTTTGATGGCCTGAAGGGCGATGTCGATGTCTTCGGCGTTGATGTCGAGATGGGTCACCGCTCTCATGCGGCCGGATCCCAGTGTCGGCAGTATCAATACACCGTGTTCCTCCCGCAGGCGCCGGCTGATCTCCGCGGGAGTCAGGCCGGTCTTAGCGACGTTGAAGAAGACGAGATTGGTCTCCACGTGGCGGGGATCAATGTCGATGCCGGGGATGTCGGCCAGCCCTTGCGCCAGTTTTTGGGCGTTGGCATGATCTTCGGCCAGGCGGTCGACATTGTGCCGCAAGGCATAGAGAGCGCCGGCGGCGATGATGCCGGCCTGCCGCATCGCTCCCCCGAACAGGTGTTTATAGCGGCGGGCTTCTTCAATAATTTCCTTGCTGCCGGCCAGGCATGAGCCGACAGGAGCGCCCAACCCTTTGGTGAAGCATAGAGCGACGGCATCGAAGGGAGCGGCATATTCCCCGGCCGGGATGCCCGTGGCTACTGCCGCATTGAGCAGGCGGGAGCCATCGAGGTGCAGTTTCAACCCGTGCTTTTTGCCCGCCCGGCACACGGCCAACAGCAGGTCCAGCGGCCAGATGGTGCCTCCGCCCATATTGTGGGTGTTTTCGATGGAAAGGCATGTGGTCCGGCAGTGATGCGGGTTGTCGGGTCTGATGGCGGCCTCCACCTGTTCAGGCCGGAAAAGGCCGTGCTCTCCCTCTATGGGGTGTACCATCAGTCCTGAATGAAAGGCCAGGCCTCCGGCCTCGAAATGCACCGGGTGAGCGGTGGCTTCGATCAGGATTTCGTCGCCGGGATTGGTCAACACTTTGAAAGCGATCTGGTTGGCCATGGTGGTGGAAGGTAAGAACAAAGCGGCTTCCTTACCCAACAGTGCGGCGGTGGTCTCTTGCAACTCGTTGACAGTGGGATCTTCCCTGATTTGTTCATCGCCGACGGGCGCATATGCCATGAAACGGCGCATGGCTTCACTGGGTCGGGTGGCGGTGTCGCTGCGCAAATCGATGATTCGCACTTTATGGATACCTCCTCATATGACGTAGAATGGTTCTTTGCCGGAGTGAGGATACCTTCCTGGAGAGAAGAGACCTTGAACTAAATAACTGTATGAATGACGGGAAGGGATGAATGTTGATGAATATAAAAGTGATATGGCTCATCCTTTTGGCCGCCGTTTTGCTGGCGGCCGTGGGCGGAGGCTGGCCGGGCCGGGACGCAGGCCGAAGGGAGGCGGAGGAAATGAGTCGGGTTATATACACTCATCCCGAGCCGGAGAGCACGAACCGGTGGCGGTGGCATGATAGCGGCTTACCGGAAGGGAGTTGGTTCGGGTTTATTGCCGATGCAGAGGAGCTCGCCACCCTGCTGAAAGAGCGACCTTTCCTGGCGGGAAGGCTGCCGGATGGAGTGAACTGGGAAAGGGAAGGTCTGGTGGTGGCTTCCCTGGGTGAGGCGCCGAGTGGCGGTTATGCTGTGCGCATTGTGGAGGTGGCCGCGGCGGGCGGGCGCATCCATGTGAAAACGGCCATCAAAAGCCCGGGACCAAACGACATGGTCATCCAGGTGATCACCTATCCGGTCGATGCCGTACGCCTGGAGAAGGAAGCGCTGCCGGCGGCGGGCGCCGGCTCCGGTGTCACCCCAGGTGCGGGCCCAGGTGGGAGTCCCGATAGGAGCTCAGGTGGGCCGGTCGATCCCTCAGCCCTCTCCGCTTTGGAGTGGCTCTTTACCGATCAGGAGGGTAGGCGCCTCGCCGGCGGCCAATGGGCGGCCGGCCGATAGGGCAAAAATAGGGCAAAGATAGGGCAAAGAGCCGGCGCCGTGCCGGACTGCCAGAGCCTCAGCTGCTTTCTTTATGCCGGGAGCAGCGTTTCCTCAAGGTCCTCACCAGATCGTTCACCACCACGGCCGCGAGGAGCAGGTAAATGAGATATTCAAATTGCTGCCATTGGGCGGCCTCGCTGCCGGCGGCCACCAGCGCCGCCGTGCCGGGAATGAAGCCCAGGCCGCTGGCGATGAGAAAGGTGAGGAAGCTCATGCGGCCCAAACCGGCGGCATAGCTCCAGATATCGAGGGCGGTGTAGGGCAGGGCCCGCACCAGAAGCAGCAGCCAGAAGCCGTTTTCCGTGGTGATGCGGTCAAATATTCTCCACAAGCCTTTGGGCAGACGGGATTCCAGGCCGGTTCGGCCAAAATGGCGGGCCAACCAAAAAGCGCAGGCGGAGCCGATCATGGCACCGGTCCACACTACGGTAAAACCGCCCCAGAAGCCGTACAGATAACCGGCTCCCACAGCCAGAAACCAGCCCGGCAGTGGGGCGGCCACCACTTCCAGAGCCACCAATATGGTCAGGAACAGCGGCCCCCACAGGCCGAAAGAAGCCGCCCACTCCACCAAAGCCGGCGGGTCGTAATATGCCGCACCACCTATGCCCACCGCTTCGCCTCATTTAACCGGTTGTTCCCACTAAAACTCTCTAAAACTCTTTGTCGCAGTTTTGCCGCCACAGGTCGAGGAAGGAAAGCAACTCCGCCCGGGAGGGGCTGCGCCCGTTGCGCACATAGAATCCCGATGTGCCCACGCCGGTGACCAGAGCATCGGCCGGCGGCAGGTCCAGCATTAATCCCAGGCAGAAGCCGGCGTTGAAGTTGTCTCCCGCTCCGGTGGTCAGCTTCGGCTTGCTGGTATAGGGCCCCGCTACCTCGGCAAAGGTGCCGTCGACCATGCAGGCCGCTCCCTTGGTGGGATGAACCACCACGCCATAGACCTTTAGGCTCCCGGCGATGGCCTTGGTGATCTCCTCCAGCGATGCCTCCGGTTTCAGGGTGATCTCCAAAGCGGCCGCCACTTGATGCGCCTCCTTGAGGTTCAGGCCCAAAACCGGCCGGCAGCAGGTGTTGAACTGCTCAATGGTCCTAAGGGCGGTCACCAGTTCAGCCACCGGCTTCTTTTCCGGATCGGCCAGGTCAAAGAAGATGAGGGGCGGATGGCCGCCTTCCAGCGCCGGCAGCACCTCGGCGAGCAGATGACGCCACATATCGGTCATAAAGGGGAGCATGGTCCAGTTGACGGTGGCGATCAGCCTGGCCTGGCGAAAGATGTCACGCAACTCCGCCACGGAGATCATGGCCGTCAGGTTCTCCCAGTTGACATCCATCACCGTCAGGTGTTTGCCGAGCATCACTTTGCCGTCGGTAAACTCCAGAGCATCGGTGTGCGCCGGCTCGGCAAAGGAGATCACTCTCTCGGCCTTATCCACCAATTCCTGGAAGACCGGGTGAATGGCCGGCTTCCCCAGGGCGCCGACATAGGTGATGACCATGCCCATAGCCGAGAGGGCGTTGGCCATGATCGGCCCGTTGCCGCCCAGCTTCACCAGACGGGGGACCAGCTCTATATTGGTGGAGAGCCCTGCAGCCTTGCTGATGCGGGCGGCCAGAGCGGAAATGGTCTCAATCCTGGTATAGCCGCTGAGCTGGGTAGCCGAGGTGCGCTTGTCCACCACATCGATGATCTCATCGACAAACCCGTCGAAACCGATCACGGCCGGGTACTTTTTGTCCATCACCGCCGCCAGTTTCTCGCGGGCTGAAAATATGCGTTCCTCTAAAGTTAGAGCCATATTACCTGAACCTCCTTTGTATGCAGGCACAAAGCCGCGCCCTTTGCGGTTCTTTATAGATCTCCCGAATTCCTTCCTCCCTCCCACAGCGAGGGGGCAAATTTCGCAGGCAGAGCACTTCGGCATGCAAAATCCGGGATGAGTGCTATTATTATAATTGAACAGAACAAGGGAGGATCACCAACCATGACGCTTACCACACTTGAACGCCTGCGGGCCAAGCGTGAAGGCTTAAGCACTTATATGACGGGAGCGGTGGTGTTGGCCTGCAGCGGAGCAGCCGGACTCTTGGTGATGTTCATTCCCGTCCTGATCAGATTGGCGGGCGGGATATCGGCCTTTCTGGACCGGGTGATCTCCTACCGCAACCTGCGCTTTGCCCGGCTGGCTTTTCAGCAGAACATGAGCGGCAACACCGCCTATGTCCGTGAGATCTGGCCGTTCATCTTGCTGGCCGGGGCGCTGGGAATATTGCTCGGCTACCTCCGCCGCCGCTGGGGTTTGTATTATAGAGAGATTCCCTGGCGCCCCTATCGTTCCGGCTTCCGCCTGCCGGCCTACCCGCACCGCTGGCTGACCTACTTCGCCGGACCGCTCATCTTCCTGGCTATAGCCTACTATAGCGACCCGCGGGTCTATGTGAGGATCCTGACCGCCAATTTTGCCGTCTGGCTCACTTCCGGCGTGGCCGCCTTGGTTTTGTGGGAGCTGATCACCGACGGTCTCCTGGCCGCCGGTGCCAGGATGCACCTTTTCAGGCCCCCTTACCGCCGTCTCGATGCGGAACTGGACTGGAAGCGCTGGCTCGACCGGGACCCCAAACTGTCTGGTTTCCGCGCCTTTGAGGTGGCCGTCTTCAGCGACGGCCGAGCCTTTCTCCATGCCGACCTGAACGAGGCGCAGGTCAACCGGGTGCGGGAGTTGACGGCGCAGATGGAGGACGTCACCAGTCTGGAGATAAAGACGACAGAGGAGCAGGAAGCCGGCGATTAATTGGGGTGAGTCCGTGCGGTGACGACGACGGCTGATGATGGCGGCTGATGGTAGCAGATGGAGATGGAGACAAAAAAAGGGGAGGCGACCCTCCCCTTTAGTTTTGATACAGGTTCCACAGTGCAGATCCCGCAATGCCGATCCCGCAGCGCAGGTTCCGCAGTACACTTTCAGTCTTTGCCCATCAAATCGGCCAGTACCTGATTGACGTGAGCTTCGGCCTGGACCAGCGCTTCACCTATCGGAATCTCGCCGCGGATGGCCTGGTAGATCTGGCTGCCTACGCCGGCTCTGAATTCGCTGTTATACGGGTGATAGGTGTCGACTTTATAGAGCGGCGGCCGCAGCACGGAGAAGAGGGAGGTAGCCCACTGCGAGGCGTGCAGATCGTAGTCGTTGAAGAGTGACATGCGCACCGGCAGGGCGGCACCATGGGCCAGCACATGGGATTTCAGGGTTTGGCGCTCCATGAAAGCCACCATCACTTGCCAAGCCAGTTCAGGATGCTTGCTGTTGGTGGAAAGGATTAAAGCCCCGCCATTGACCATAGCGCCGGAGCGATCAGGGGTGGGACCTACGCACGGGATATAATCCAGATTCAACTGTTCGCGGTCGCCCAAGCTATCGATCTGATTGCTCTGCATGGCGCTGTACATGGCGATTCGGTTTTCTTTGAACATGCTGTTGCTGACGGTAGCCAGAGTGTTCGGTGCGCCTGCTTCCACAGCTTCGCGGAAGAAGGTCAAAGCCCGCCGGCCGTAATCGTTGTTGATCTGGGCTTTTTTGGCGTTGGCCTCCACCATGGTGGTACCCAACATATTCATAAACATTTCCAGTTGATGGAAGTTGGCAGTGCTGTTGAAACGAGTAGCCCAGCCATATACTTGGATTGTACCATCTGGGTTGATGCGCCGCGTTCTGGTCGCCGCCATAAGCACTTCATCCCAGGTGGTCGGTATCGGCACGCCGGAATCGATAAACAGGTCCTTATCAATGACATCGCCCTGTGAGGTGATGCTGTAGGGCAAAGCCAGGACCTTGCCTTCATAGCTCACCATTTTCAGGGCATCAGGCAAGATGTCCGACTTATCCGACCAGGTGTTCAGGAACCTGTCGATGGGCTGCGAGATATTTCTCATATACCATTGAGTGGCCAGGTTCCAGGAGGTATAGAGGCAAAGTGCGTGTTGGTACCGGCCAGTATTTCGACGCGCAGCTCGATGTTCGGGTTGTTGGCATTGAATTCTTTGGCAAAGTCCTGGATCCATTGCGGCAAGGTGCCCTGAGAGGAGGCCAAGCGCATGGCAATGGGGATCTTGGCAGCCATTGTCGGATAGCCGACGAGCGATACGATCAACAACATCAGAGAAAGCCAAAGCAGCCGTCTCATTTTACGCATTTCGAAAATCTCCTTTCTTGATTCGCGTTTTTCCGCCAGACACATATTGATGATGCCTGCCGCAGGGCCGCGCGCCCCCGGCAAAATTATACGCCGCAGTACTTCCATCCCTCCCGGTCCCGGCTACCTATCTCTGCCAATTGCCGCTCATTGGCGATCAGAGCCGGTGTATACTGTGTATGCATCCTCTCTTCTACCCTTGCAGATAAACAGTTCGAGAAATAGTTAGGAAATCCTTGAAAAGCGATGCCACCGAAACGATGATTTTGCCACCAAGACGACAATAATTGGGGGTTCCCGCTGCAAGGGGCCGACGGTTCCGTGCCGAACTAAATATGGAGGTGGAGTGAGGAGCGGCATGCAGCCATTTTTTCCCAGAGATGCCATCATAGAGAACGATCTCAACCGGATCGGCTATCGGGTGCACCAGGGGCGGGGACCGGAGAAGGTTTATCACCGGCATGTCGGCATTGAGCTGATCCTGGCCCAGTCGGGCCTGGTCGACTACCATGTCGGTTCCCACCAGACTATGCTCACCGCCGGCACGGCGCTGTTGTTCACGGCCGACAGGCCGCATAATCTGCAAGTCCTGGACGGCGAATATAGGCGTTCGGTGATGCACTTCACCTATGACAGCCTCTTCCCCAAGCAGAGAGATACGCTGCGCCGGTTATTCGAGGGCGGGGAAAACATTTGTCAGGTGGTTTTTGCCCCGGACGCCATACCCAGGTTTCTCTGGGCGGCGCAGGAGCTGAGACGCCTGAGCCTTTCTCCGTCGGTATCTCCGGATTTGATCGGCCACCTGATCGGCATAGCCATCAGCGACTTCCAGGAATCGGCCGTCCACGCCGGGAAAAGGGATAAGGACAACTCGGTGTGCGCCGAGATCATCGATTATATGCATGCCCACATCCACCAGCGGGCGACCAATGCCGAGCTGGCGGCGCGCTTCTTCATCAGCGAAAGCTACCTGCGCCAGCTTTTCCGCACCCAGGTGGGCTACTCACCGCAGGAATACTGGACGAGGATCAGGATAGATACCGCCCGCCTGATGCTGGCCACCGGGGAGAGCGTCAACACTGTGGCCCGCTCTTTGGGCTTCAGCAGCCTCTATGGCTTTACCAGGGCTTTTGTCCGCTTCACGGGCATAAAGCCGTCGGCCTTTATGGCTGCCGCCCGGCATAATAAAACAGGCGCCTGAGAGCGCCTGCTTCTTTTGTGGAGCGTTTGTGGAGCGGCGCCTGTGCCGGTGCGGCGGCTCTGGCTGCACCAGCGGCACAGGCGGCTTTAGTGATACATCACGGAGCAAAACCTCACGACAGGGAGTCGAGCCGCTTGGCCACTTCCGCCTTGAAGCGCTCGATATAGCCTTCGATCAGCTCTTTGGGACACAGATTGTCGTCCTCGATGAGCGGGGTGAGATCGATGGCATAGATATAGGCGGTGGCGGTGTCCGTGCCGTGCGACTCGGCATAGGTGGCGTTGGCCGTGCGCCGGCCGATGGTGGCCAGGTCGTAGCGCTTCCCGCCGCACACCTGGGAGTCATAGATCGACACCAGGGCGGAAGTCATGTTGGGATGGGCGGACACGTCGAAGATGGTCTTCTCATTGTCCAGCACCCAGTCCAGGCTGCGCCATACCTCACAGCCGTAAATCTTCTTGGGTCGGGCTTCCTTGGGCAGCTCCCGGATGGCTTTGATCACCCGCAGCGCCACGCCGACGTGGGTGTCGTGCTTGTCGGCCAGGTTATGGGTGTATACCACTTCGGGACGGGCGATGTTCAGGAGCTCTTTGATCTCGCCCACCACGGCGGTGTTGGCCGGGTTTTTCACTCCCGAGCTGGAATAATCCAGGAGCACGGCGGCAGAGTATTCCCCGATATAGGCCGCTTTTTTCTGTTCCTTTTTGCGCACCGCCATCATCATCTCGTCGGTGTAGTCGGCATAGAGATCAGCTCTCGGGCTGCCGGCGCCGTTGGTCACCACCACGGCGGTGAACCACTGATCGGGGTTACCGAAGCATTTCAGAAAGCCGTCGGCTCCCATGATTTCCACATCGTCCTGGTGGGCGGCGATGGCCATGTGGGTGGTGCGCCGCAAAGCCTCGTCCGCCGGCGCCCCGTCCGGGACAAAGATCTCCGCCCCTTTATTCACAAAATTGATCATCGGTCATACCTCCATAATGCAGTCGCAGTCATAGTCATAGTCGCAGTCGCAGTCATAGTCGCAGTCGCAGTCGCGGTCACGGTCACAGTCACAGTTGTGGTTGCCGTCACCATCAGACAAGCTTATAGCTCGGGCAGGCTCGCCGCGGCGATCGATTGGCCCACCTTGCGGTTGGCTTCATCCGGGAGATGCAGTTTTATCTTCTCCGCCAGCTCGGGGAACTCAACCTCCAGCACCTTCCGGGCCTTTTCGAGGATCAGGTTGCCGCCCGGTCCGGAAGTGACCCGCCCGAGGATCAGGACGTGCTTGATGTCGTAGAAGTCGGCATAATGGGCCAGAGTGTAGCCGAGATAGACGCCGATGCTGGCAAAGATTTGCTCGGCCCTCTGATCGCCTTTGAGGTGGAGTTCCTGCACCACCTTCAGCTTCTCGGCCGGGGTCAGCTTTTCATCCAGGACGATGCCGGCCGCCGGAGCGAGTTTGATCACCCCGTCCTGCGAGAAATACTTCACGCCGCAGCCGAAGTCGCCCGACCACTCGTCGACCATGGCGGCGTCGTTGTAGTCCACCGGGGCGAAGGCCAGTTCGTTCAGCCAGCCGGTGATGTTGCCGTGGCTGTCGATATAACCGCCGGCTTCGCTCGTGCCCATGGCAATGCCTAAGACGTTGGTATCATTGAGCTCCATGGCGCCGGCCAAAGCGGTGACGTCGCCGTCGTTGGCCACTACCAGCGGAACATTGCCCATCTCTTTCTGGATATCGAGGAAGATGTTCTTCACTTTCTTCTCGAAAACGTCGTCGGGGACCTTGATAAACAGCGAAGCCACCATCACCCGGTTATTGATGTAGATGCCGGCGGCGCTGACGCCGATGGCGTCGACCCGGGGCATGTGGGCGGCGGCTGTCTTCATGGCGGTGAGGATTTCCTGATAATGATAGGCCGGATCCGTCTGCACCTTGGGATGCCAGACCACTTCTTCGCTGTAGACGGCTTGACCGTCGATGACGGCGGA
This sequence comes from Bacillota bacterium, assembly GCA_012840225.1. GTDB lineage: Bacteria > Bacillota > Limnochordia > DTU080 > DTU080 > DULU01. The sequence goes on along the minus strand of DULU01000078.1, from coordinate 4,033 downwards.
GACTTTGCGGTCGCTCCCGCCGGCGTCAAAGCCGATGCGGCAGCCTTTCAGATGGCGGCCGATGGGGTGAGTGGACTCTTTGGCGGCCGGGATTTTGTCCGCGTCGGTCACAATCACCTCAAAGGGGCGCTCGTAGACCCGGGCCATGAATTTTTCGTCAAAGGCGCGCAGGCCGTCCGGTTTATAGGCATTTTTGATATATTCCCCGATGCTCTTCGGGCCGCCGATATACACCCTGAAACCGCCTCTGGACCAAAGCAGCATCTTCACCAGGCGTTCTACATAAAAATTGTTGTTTTCGGCACCTTTGGTACCTTCGGCAAACACCTGGGTGTGGTAGGTGGAGACCAAGCCGTCATTGCGCTCTACGGCGATGGCCAGGGGCACACCTTGACCGGACTCGGCCACCGCTTTCTGAAAAGCCCTGTTGGCCAAGGCGGCAGGGATGAAATCAGGATCCAGCGGTGGGGCGATCTTCATCTGTATGGGTATACCTAAAGCATTCATATATAAAACCTCCTCGCACTAGGCAATGTAATCGCTCATGCCTTCTTTTTCGACCCTGGATAATCCTGCACAAATAATTGTCTGATCGTAGTCTGAACGATCAACAGGCTACATGTTGTTCCGTCTGTTAGTCCCGTCTATTTGTCGGCCTCGGCGATCACCTTAGCGATGCGGGCGATGCCGGTGCGGATCTGCTCCGGCGAGGCATTGGAGAAATTGAGGCGCATGCAGTTGTCTCCGCTTCCGTCCAAGAAGAAAGGTATGCCGGGAATGAAGGCCACTTTTTCTTCCACCGCCCGCTCCAGCAGTTTAGTCACCGAGTATTTCTGCGGCAAAGTGACCCAGATGAAGAGGCCGCCCGCCGGTTTGGTCCAGCTCACCTGGGCGGGCAGATGCTCGGCTAAGGCGGAGAGCATGACGTCCCGCTTCATGCCGTATTGCGCGCAGATCTTCGGAATGTGCCGCGCCAAAATCCCCCGGCGCATCAGCTCCAGCACAATGCGCTGGGAGAGATTGCTGCTGTGCACGTCCGTGCCCTGCTTGCCGATGACCATGGCCCTGATCAGGGGAGCGGGACCGACGGCATAGCCGATGCGCAGTCCTGGGGAGACCACTTTGGAAAAAGAACCTAAATAGAGGGAACGCTTCAGCCGGTTCAGCCCGCTCACCGCCGGCTCGCTGCTGCCGCTGTAGCGGAGGCGACCATAGGGATCGTCCTCCACAATGATGAAGCCCAACTCGTCGGCTAAGGCGGCGAGCTGCTGCCGCTTCTCCAGCGACCAGGTGATGCCGGAGGGGTTTTGGAAGTTGGAGATGATATATACCATCTTGGCCCGGTGGGCGGCGGCCGCCTCGGCCAGGGCCTCAAGGTCCATACCACGCTCATCTCCGGGTACGGCCACAATATTGGCCCCGTACATCTTAAAGATCTGAATAGCGGCGAGGTAGGTGGGCCGCTCCACGATGACCGTGTCGCCCGGATTCAGGAGCGCCTTGCAGGCCAGATCGATGCCCTGTTGCGATCCGGTCAAAATCAGCACCTGGTCGGAATGGGCATCTATCCCCACTTCAGCCACCCAGGCGGCGAGGCTTTCCCGCAATTCCGGAAGGCCTTCCGTGGTGCCGTATTGCAGGAAGCCCGGGTCGCCGGCGAAGATATCGCCGGCAATTTGCCTCAGTTCCTCCACCGGAAAGGAATCGGGAGAAGGGAGGCCGCCGGCGAAGGAGATGATATCCGGCTTTTTGGTGAGCTTTAAAATCTCCCTGATGATGTTACCGCTCATGCCTTGCATTCTGTCTGCCAAAACGATTGTTTCCACGAGTTTCCGGGACCCGCCCTCACCAGAGATATAAAGATGAAGAAAGTCCCTTACACCACCTTCCGTAAGAAGTAAACATAACGACGATCTGGGTGAGTTTTCCTCACTCTTGATTATCAATTATATAATATTCTTGTTCAAATTTGCCATCGCCTGGACTAAAGGCGGCACCTCTCGCCGAGTATTTTGTATACATGTAGGAAAGGCTGTTGATGAGCTTGTACCTGCCTTGACAAAATTTGCGAGGCTGTGGTAAATTCACCGGTAACTGAGCAGACGGTAGAGTATAAGCGTCTACATGCCTCATTATCTCATCAAACAATCATTCTGTTGCGGAAGGACGACGAGACGCGTGACATCAAACCAACGCTTGTTAGATTGGGTACGGGAAATGGCCGAGATGTGCCGCCCGGACAGGATCCATTGGTGTGACGGTTCGGAGGAGGAATATAACCGGCTCTGCGAGGAGATGGTGCAGGCCGGCACCTTTATCCGCCTGAACCCGGAGAAAAGGCCGAATAGTTATCTGTGCCGCTCCCATCCGGACGATGTGGCGCGGGTGGAGGACAGGACGTTCATCTGCTCAAAGCGGCGGGAAGATGCCGGTCCGACCAACAACTGGAAGGATCCGGAAGAGATGAAGGCCATCCTGAAGCGGCTTTTCACAGGCTGCATGCAGGGGCGGACCATGTATGTCATTCCCTTCAGCATGGGCCCCCTGGGATCCGACATCGCCCATATCGGCGTGGAGTTGACCGACTCACCTTACGTAGTCGTCAACATGCGCATCATGACCCGCATGGGTAAGGCTGTCCTGGATGTGCTGGGAGACAAGGGTGAGTTTGTGCCCTGCCTGCATTCGGTGGGGGCGCCTTTGGCTCCCGGACAGAAAGATGTGCCTTGGCCGTGCGATCCGAACAATAAATATATCGTGCACTTCCCGGAAGAGAGGACCATCTGGTCCTACGGCAGCGGCTACGGCGGCAATGCCTTGCTGGGAAAGAAGTGCTTTGCCCTGCGCATCGCTTCGGTGATGGCCCGCGATCAGGGTTGGCTTGCCGAGCACATGCTCATCATGGGTCTGGAGTCCCCGGAAGGGGAGAAGACTTATGTCGCCGCCGCCTTCCCCTCCGCCTGCGGCAAGACCAATCTGGCCATGCCCATTCCGCCTGAGCCGATGAAGGGCTGGAAGGTTTGGTGCGTGGGGGACGACATCGCCTGGATTAAACCGGGAGAAGACGGGCGGCTTTACGCCATCAATCCGGAAGCCGGTTTCTTCGGCGTGGCTCCCGGCACCTCACTCAGATCCAACAAAAACGCCATGCTCTCTCTCACCAAAAACTGCATCTTCACCAACGTGGCTTTGACCCCCGACGGCGATGTGTGGTGGGAGGGCATGACCGAAGAGGAACCGGAAGAGCTGATCGACTGGACAGGTCGTCCCTGGAAGCCTGGCTGCGGCCGACCGGCGGCCCATCCCAACGCCAGGTTCACTGCCCCGATCCAGCAGTGCCCGGTGTTCGATCCGGCCTGGGACGATCCGAAAGGTGTGCCCATCAGCGCCTTCATCTTCGGCGGCCGCCGGGCGCACAATGTGCCGCTGGTCTTTGAGTCGTTCAACTGGAGCCACGGGGTGTATATTGCTGCCACCATGGGCTCCGAGACCACGGCGGCCGCGGCCGGCGCCATCGGCAAGGTGCGGCGTGATCCCTTCGCCATGTTGCCTTTTGCCGGCTATCACATGGGCGACTATTTCGCTCACTGGCAGGCCATGGGCGGCAAGATAAAGGAGCATCCCCGCTTCTTCCATGTCAACTGGTTCCGCAAGGATGAGAACGGTAAATATATGTGGCCCGGCTTCAGCGACAACCTGCGCATCATCAAATGGATCATCGACCGCTGCCACGGGCGGGTGGGGGCCCTACAGACTCCTCTGGGCTGGATGCCGAAACCGGAGGATATCGACCTCTCCGGTATGACGGAGCCCTACACCACAGAGATGCTGGCCAAGGTGCTGGAGATCAATAACGAGGAGTGGCTTGCGGAAGCCATGGGGCACGGAGAGTTCTTCGCCAAACTTTACCACCGCCTGCCAAAAGAGATGGTGTATGAGCGGGAGCTTTTGATATCCAGATTGACCGCCCGGTAATAGAATTATACGGCAGGCCGCAACCGGCGGGCGAGGCGGCAAGAGGCGGGGGAGGGCG
>DULU01000077.1 GCA_012840225.1 Bacillota bacterium | reverse complement strand
TAATACCTTAATGTATTATATTAGGATTTTTGCACTCGTAGTTTAGCTGGGCTTTTATGAATTTGAGGGTATTAAAAGTGTACAAAAGTCCATGTGAAACGAATGTTTGTCCCGATGTCTTAATATATGACTCATAGTCACACTCCTTGTAAGTACCTTCCTATAGATACTAGACACATCTAAAAAATCACACCGGATGCGGTGGAGCAAAATTGCTGTAATACTGATTCGGGCGAATCCGTTGGCTTCGATAGACTGCCGCCACCCCCATGGCACTTAAGTCTTCATGAGGCAACTCGGATTGATGAAGTCCTGGGTAAGCGAGGAGTGACCGGATAGTATTAATGCCAATTTTCACTGTCCAAATTGGCCAAGTGAAAAATGTTCCTCTACCCTTTTCGTCATGAAAACCAGTGGTTCTGCATTCGGTGCCGACCGGTGCGGTAGGCAAAAGCTGCAAAGCTTCTATAGCCAGGCTGTTGGCTCCAATGACTATTTTTTTCTCGGAATTGCTGGGATTATCCCAACGCAAGGCATACCTCTGATCTTCTATCGGATCCCAACGCAAGCTAAAGTAGCCATCTCTATAATCCCACTGCTGGAAAAGGGCTTGATCGAGATGTTCGATCTTGGTGATCTGCCGAATAGCTTTGGCATATGCCGGCAAGCCTTGGCCATTGCTGTCACCGCTGCGCACCATACGCAGGCTGGTATCTTGAAAAACCCCGATCTTATTTTTTTCTTGTTCGGGGTACATATCGGTACCCATACCAGTCAAAAAGTCGGCTTCTCGTCGATTGGATGGAGTACATTGCCGGGCAGAAGCTCGCAAAGCAGCTATAAACTTTTCGGCAGCAAATGGTAATTTATCATCCAGATCAAACACGGTCATGGAAGCTTCTTTTAAAGCAGCATGTAGTTTTTGCAAGAACACTTCCTTGTCGGATTCGCAATTGACCAGCACCGGCCGCCAGCCACCCACCTCTAACTGCCAATAAATGAGTGTTTCCGGCCAGATAGCAGTGGCAGTGATGGTAGCACCTAATGCCGCCAAAAAAGCCAGAGGGTTTCCGCCATCCAGTCCGCTTAACACTATTTCCGACGTCCTGATGTGGTTCATCTTTTCGTCTCCTCCCACTCGCTGCAGCGATGGTCGGCCAATCGCAACAAAGCCTCCAACCATGCTAACCCCCACCAACCAAAGCGCTTTACCAGGCGCCAATATCTGTCGGATACCCCGGAATCCAGGCGCTCAAGATGAGTCGGACCCTGCCAACTGAAATGAACCCCGTTCATAGTAAGCTCGATATCCGGAGCCTCATCATCAAATACAACCGGAGCAAAGGGGCGACAATAACCGTGATGGCTGGCCACAAGATGAAGGATCAGATCAATAATTGTAGGATCTTCAGATAAACTAGTTGGCACTCCCGCCCCTGATTTCACAACACTTTCAATGAGTCTTACTGAAAGTAATTCATGGCGCCCGTTTTCCGGGTAGTTGGCGGCGATACGTGATGCTCTGGTGGCTTGTGGCGTTCTGCGCATATCTCCGGACTTGGCCAATAGGTCCCCACCGGTAATCCACTTGTTGCCCCCACGCAGCAAAGCTTGGTAACGGGGATCTGCTTTTCCAAGGTCATGCCATATACCGGCATATTCCAGCGCATTAACCAGCTCTTCGGATAAGCCACAGCCTTTAGCATAGCTGCGGGCAAAGGCAGCCACACCTTTCAGATGCTCATCAAGCTTCACAGGCTCACCACTGCCTTTGGTAATGCCTGAAGCACCAACATCATCTTCATCACTAAAGGTGTCTGCTTGAGGGATCATTTCTTCCAACAATTTCTGCCCGGTTATACATAAAGCTTGACGCCCGATGCGAACAATCATGCGGCGGTAGCCTATACTTTTCATCTCCTCAAGCAAATGAGCCGCACCTTTGGCCAGCCATGACCAACGGGCAGAGAAAGGTCCCGTCGGCTGTATGGTAGATAAATTGGAGAGAATTTCCTTGATATAATCAGCCACTTCCTCAGTATCCATATCAGGAACTTCGGCTATCTTGGTCAAAAGTTCTTTAGCCAGCTCTTTAGCCCGGCCTTCCGGCCAGATAGATACCAGAGCAGGATGTATTCGCAGAATAGCTTTTGCCCGCGATTGAATATAAGCTCGATCACCTACATCCAAAAACTGAGGATTAATTGAGAACTCTTTTTTCTTTGCCGCAGGAAAATCACCGAGTTCCTGCCATGACCATCCAACAGCCGGAAGCACAATTACATCTCCAGGGCGAATCCGGCGAGGATCACTGGTGATATCCTCCCTGGTGGTATCGCGGCCATGCCAGCGAATAACCAGGTGAGGCGCTCCACTCTCCACCGCTTCGATCGGTGCGGTGGGATCGACTCCTTCGACATCCGGAGTATCATCATTTGATATTCCAGAGGCAAGCCATCTCCGGAAGACGCCGATGGGGACCGGCATAGCTTCAGATGAACTTGGTGGACATAAGCTTAAAGAGGCCAAAGCTTCATTTATACCCGCATCTGAATTCAGTTCAAGATCGGCGCGCCAGCAGATCTGTACATCGGCAACCCCATCGCGCGGACCATGCAAAAATAGAGCCACATCCGGATCAGGATCTGGAGCCGGCCTGGTTTGCCCGAAACAATCCACATGTGCCGGCATCATCACAGGCGCGTTTTTGGCCGGCGTATTCATGGCCGATAAGTCCGCGCCTGCCGGCAAGCTTTGCTCCATAGTGGAAATGCCGAAATCCACCTCACCATGATCATTAGCCTGTTCTTTCAACCATTTCCAGGTAGCAGCCAAGGCGGAACCATAGATCGGATCATCATCACTTTTGTCTACTTGAGCGCCTTGTATTAAAATGACTGCTCGAGCCGGAATAGGTCGCCCCATACGGTTCAGTCGCCCAAAGCGCTGACGCAAGGCATCAAGGGCAGCGCATTCAGTCACCAATCCGTCAAAATCAAGATCGGCACCTACTTCCAAAGTCTGAGTGGCCATCACAAATAGCGGCTCATCTAATTTGCGCTCTTCAGAGCATGCTGAAGCCAGCAGCTTTAGGCGCTCATTTACCGTATCATCTCGATCAATTGGCCGCATGCGGCCGGTGAGCAGGATAATTTGTTCCTCATTCCATCTGCTGCATAGAAGCTCATATACTGCTCTGGCCGTACCGACACGGTTGGCAAATATCACTACAGCTTTCCGCTCGTCAGATATCAATTCTTCCGCTTTATCTGCCAGAGCCTTGACGAAAGACTCCAGTCCTTTTGCCCCTTTTGCCGCTTTTACTTCCACCAATGCTGCCGGTTTCGAGGCCAGTTGCCTGCGGCCCAGTGGATGATCCGGGTTTTTACGTTCACTGGATGTATCGGTAAACATCTCTAGTTCCGGCGGTGGAGTAGCCGACATTACCACCGGGTAGAAGCATCGTCCTAGAGGATATTCCGCCCAGCTACGATAACGCTTCACACTCTGCATTGTCTGTAAGAAAGGTTGAGCACAGTGAGCTTCATCTAATAATATTAAGCTGTCGTTGGCTATCAATCCGGCATATACCGGCCACATACCGGGGCCACGCCCATAAGCCCGGAACAACATGCGGGATCCGACCTGATCCACAGTAGAAGCTACAATAATCGGCTGCAGCGGATCACGCGCCCAAGCTTCCGAACGGTACATGCCTCCCCGCAAGGCAAAGACCAAAAGTGGTGGTTTTTTCACAACACTATTTGTACCGCCTTGAGCGATCAACCGCAGATTGTCGGCCACTGCTTTCAGCACACCGCCTTCCGCCTTGCTTAACTTATCGGCCAGTTTCTCAGCTCGAGCGTATGCCTCATCAACAATGATGCGCCGGTCGACAACGAAGAATATGCGTCTTGGAGCGGTGATGGGCCTGGTTGTTCCCAGACGGTCAGCCTGCGCGGCCAGTGCGAATATAGCTATGTCAAGACAAGCAGTCTTTCCAGATGCAGTAGGTAGGGCAATTGCCTCCGGCCATTGATTCTCCTCTCCGGAAATAACTTTTTCCACCAGGTCTATCTGCCATTGGAAGGGTTGCTTCGGTTTATCGGGTTCACTCCATAGCGCCGAAAAAAATGCACGGAAGTCAGCAACACTGAGTCTAAACATGGCAATCCCCTCGTCATTCCAAAGGTCGGCAAAGGCCGTAACCGCGATAGCGTCCGGCACCAATTAATACCGGACCGCACACAGGTTCGGGGAACATAATCACAACATGACTGTGGAAACGCTTGCCACCATCGGATTTTCGTCTTAAGCGCGGAAAATCACGAGAGTGAGGCACTCCTGTGAACATCGATATAGGGGTCAATATTAATTCGGAAGGGCGAGGCAAACCGATATATGTGCAAGCTTCTTTTAGGCTTTCCACAGCCAATTCCCACTTGTCGTCTCCATCAAAATGACGGTCCAGCACTACAGGAGTGACGCTGGCCCATATACGGGCCGGCCGGGTCCAGGTAGATGGTTGCATGTTAAAGGGTGGAGATTCACGGGTATCGATCTCTGCTTGACAAGCAAACCATTTACCGTCGAATAGCTTAATAGGCCTTGGTAAACCGGTATCATAACAATGCAAAATTGGTCCTAAGCATCGGGCGGCCTCCTCAGGATCAAGATTCCTGGGTAGAGCCAAAGCCAAGCCCATAATATATCCGTCTGCATATTCGGACCCCACAAACGCCAAGGGCATAAAAGCCATATGCGGCCTATGAGAAGGTTGGCCTTGATTTGAGTGTCCACTGAGCCATTCCGGAGGTGGTTGCTCGGGACAGGCCTTCATCAGTGCATTGCGCAAGGCGGTGACCAAACCAGCTGTCGCCGATAGGAGGAGGCGTTTTCCCGATAATGCCAGCACTACTATGTTAGGATCGAAAATTGAACCTGGAATGCTTTCCTTTTTATCCGGTTGCCGAGCATATCCTTGCCAACGCCCGGGGGATGGACGCAAACTGACAGGGGGACGGTCACCGAATTTTTCTTTAATGATAACCTTAATACGTTGTTTGTCCTGCTTTCTTTTGGTGGCCTCCGCTTGAGAGGTCAACTCGGCATAAGTCATTATGTCCTCACGTTTATAGCAATCAGTCAAATATTGCAGCCGGCCGGCATTGGGCACCCGCAAACGGTGTTGAGCCACTCCTGAAACCGGTATCCATGTGGCCTCTACTTCATTATCCTCAACCCAGATTTGAACAAAGGAAGCCGAATGACCGATGTGTGTTACTTTTCGAACCAATCTCTCTAAAGGAGTTCTGTGTTGACCGGGATCGACATCTGGCCATATCAGGTACACAATAGGCTTATGAGGTATAGCGACAGGAAAACTGCGGGGTTGACGTGGACGATGCTCGGGCAAAACGGAAAGGCCGGATTTCTTAAGCTTGTTATAATCATCATCTGCGGGTTTTTTCCGGCTCACTACTATATCATTGACCGGAACATAGCTTATTATCGGTCTCCGGCCATCCATGGCCAAGCGGACTTGGTGATCAGAAGCGGCTATTGCAGGCGGATCAAGGCTTTCCAACCAACGCAAAGCCTCTCCTTCATCCGGATCTTCTCCAGTTTCAAACCAAGCAGCCACCAAAGCCATATACACTCGATCAGGGTGTGGTGGCCACTCAGCTTCTTCTTTACGCGCTCCGTCTGCAGCCGCCATCGCCCAGCCATTCAGATAATTAATGGCTAATGCAAACATTATTCAACCTCCACATCTGAACTAGAGGCCAATTCCTGACTGCGGCGTACAAGCTCAAGCAATTCTGGAGACGGTGTTAGTTCGATTTCGCCTTCCCATGGTAATCCGGCTTTTTTCGCTTGATCTATCGCTTCGTTTAGCAAATTCACTGCCGCGTCCGGTTTCAGTTCGTATTCGATATGGCTTTGTCCCGGGCGATCAAGCAGTGTCCATTTTGGATCATGCTGGGGAAATAGTTGACAACGTGATCTGAGGTCGAGATCCTGTTGTGCTAACGTGACAGCAGCCAAACCCAAAGCAGCCAATGTGGTGCGGGCAGTGATATCTACTTCAGGATCAGATTCCAGATTTTGCCCTAACGGAAAACGCAAACGCCGCAAAGCTGCCAGAGAAAGAACGACAGTCTGCACAGCTTTTGATATGGTGAACCCACCATCACTTATTGTCGGGACCACATTGCTATGATTGGCCTTAGATGGATTTCCCGGCTTACCACGCTCACTGCGCCCCCGATCATATAGGATTGGTTTACCACTCTTGTCCTTCAGGGCTCGATCAGGATCAGGGGTATATTTCACATCGGTATCAGCTTCATATATTGTCACATCTGCTCTGATTTCCGCTTTATCAATGCGGCTGCTGGTTTTTACACCCATTACAGCATCGTATCCTATAATTTCCGACACTATTGCCCGTTGAAATTTGGCACCTAGTCCACCACGAGGACCTGTGGAATCCCATATTCCAAATAAAAGCGCAGTTGGGCATATGCCAAAAAGACCTGTGGCATTACGGATATCGGTATAGTCAAGGATACTACCTTTTTCAGACCTACGGAAAATAACTCCATTCAAATAGCAATCACGAAATAGGGCGTCAGCAATTCTATGGGATGCCTCCAGACTGGTGACGGTGAATTTTTTCAATAGAGATTCGTGGTCAAAATGGGTAATCAGCAACGGTAGTCTAATCTTCCTGTCCCGATGCGCTTCCAATAGGGCAAGTTCCATGCGATTTGCTTGTGATTGAACGGAATCGAGCAACACGCAATCAACCAATCGCTCATCAACCATTCGTTTTTCTACAGCATATCGGCCCCCTTCGTATGTGGGAGGAAAGATTTTATCGCCCGGACCACCAGCAGGTTGAAATTCTGTTACGCAGCGAAAGGCAGCTGCCGAACTGGCTACAGCCTTCCTTAATTCACTGATTGTAAGTGGCATTAACGAAGCCATTATGGTCATTCTCCTTTCACCTACTCTCGTATATTTATCTTCAACATCGAAAGCTAGTTTCCCTTATCTTTTTGTAGTTTTTTAATCCAAATTATTTCTTCTATCGATATAACCATTGCTATGTGGTTCGTGGTGTAGTTTATATGTTTATCTGTAGGGTATTAACGTTTTTTGTTGAATGGATTACCGAACCACAGCCGCGAGATGGAAACTAAGGAAAAACGAGCACCTTGACAACTGCATAGAGACCGACACTGCTCGAAAACGCATCCCGATGGTATTTTTCCGGGTTTGTTGCAAGCAGTCGTTCTTTCTTTGTATGATACGTAATGGGGGTGCTCGAAAAGCATCAATAAAAATGGCTTCTGATGCATGTTTTTTGAGCCAGCTGAATCCGCAGCTTAAACGCTGCGGCACCATTGAAGCT
>DULU01000076.1 GCA_012840225.1 Bacillota bacterium | reverse complement strand
TTCTCACCGGGACCGGACTCATGTCCGCCCCGCATCTCCAAAAGAGCTCCTTTCCGGGTTTCCAAAAAGCCTATTTTTTTCGCAAGGCTTCTCATTTACCACGCTGTTTAGTTGTCAAGGACCGCTTGCCACTCGTTCTGCGAGCACTTTTGCTGCGGCTCGCAGCAGCGACTTCTTGATAATAGCATGAGTGCAGTCCGGGGTCAATTACCTTTTAACCCCTAAATCGAAAAAACCAGGCAGAAAATATGGTGCCCAAAACCACCTATCTTAATTATGCTCCGCAAATCTCTTTTTCCGCCGCTTTTCTTCCATTTCCGGCCCGCTCTTTTCAGTAGAGCCAAAAGCGCAAAAGCCAAAGAACGGCCATGCCTACCGCTACCGTCAACAAGATGCTCTTGCGCCACACGGCCACCGCCACGGCCGGCAGACAGGCCAGAAGATAATCCTGCCGCCAGCCGAAGATCTGCGGTTCGACCTCGCCGGCGGTGAGGCCGGCGCACAACAAGGCACTCATCAATGCCACCGGGATAAAACTCAACCACCTGCTGAAGGCCGGAGGCAATTGCCGGCCCGTCAGCAGTAAAAAAGGCAAGACCCGGGGCAAAAAGGTGACGAGGGTCATGCCGGCAATCAATAACCATATATTAATATCCTTAATCATATAGGCATCACTCAGCTACCGGCTTGGGTTTGTATGTAAGCTTTTATTATTACCGGTATCGGCCGCCTTGGGGGCGAACCAGAAGGCGGCCAGTCCTCCGGCCAGGCAGGCGGCGAGCAACACCGCCCAGTGAGACGCGCAGAAGAGCAACGATAGGCGATAAATGACCACCGCCGCCAAAGCTGCCAAAGCTTTGGCCCGATCGGTGATCTGCAAAACCATCAAGGCCAGGAACATGGCGGGCAAGGCAAAATCCAGGCCATAAACGGCCGGCTCGGGAGCCAGGTGGCCCAGCATGGCTCCGGCGGCGCTGCCGGCAACCCAGGAAAGATAAGCCGAAAGCTGCAAGCCATATAGCCAGCCGGAGGAGGGCGGCTGTTGCTCGGGCGGTGCAGCGGTGATGACGGCGAAGGTTTCATCGGTCAAGTGGGCGGCGGCAACCACCAGGCGCCAACGTCCAAAATGCCGCCATCCGGCGCTCAGCGTCAGCGCCATCAGGACATGACGCAGATTGAGGATAAAGGTGGACAATACAATGGTGGACAGGGTAGCCTCAGCCGCCAGAAGACCGATGGCCAGGAATTGGCTGGCGCCGGCATATACAAAAACAGACATGGCCACAGTGGCCGCCGGCGTCAGCCCCCAGGCCGTCGCCAAAACCCCGTAAGCAAAAGCAAGAGGCAGGTATCCCGCCATGATGGGAATACCTGCCTTTATGCCGGACAAAAACTCCATCTTCATCTCTTATCTGGTAACCGAAGTGATCTGGAACTTGAGCAAGCCGGCAGGGGCATTCACTTCGACGATCGCCCCGACCTGCTTGCCGATCACCGCCTGCCCGACAGGAGACTCATTGCTGATCTTGTTATGAGAAGGATCCGCTTCCGCTGATCCTACCAGGATATATTCATATTCATCGCCAAATTCCAGGTCCTTCAGCTTCACCTTGGAGCCGACGGTCACGACGTTCTCGTCGGTTTCTTCCGCATCGATCAACCTGGCGTTGCGCAATAACCTCTCGAGGTTGGCAATGCGCCCCTCAATAAAGGCCTGTTCGTTCTTAGCGTCATCATATTCCGAGTTTTCGGAGATATCACCGAACTCCAACGCGTGTTTTATGCGCGCGGCCACCTCCCTACGCTTTACCGTTTTCAGATGTTCAAGTTCCTTTTCCAGCTTGGACAAACCGTTTTGTGTGAGCAATACTTCCTTTTCTGCCATCTGTAGGGCGTACTTCCTTTCTTAATCGAAAGAATAGCCCCAGCAAAACCCCTCTTGGAGTTATGGCAGGGACCATTTGACATCTATGACACCGCGTGTATTAACCGGTGCCGGTATGACTAGTGAAGGCCATATAGCAGGCTGCGCTGATGGAAATCCACTTCCATCAGCGCGTGTTCAGGGAGGATTATATATCAGTACAGGAGATAGTGTCAAGGCGAAAAACGAATTACTTCCCCACCTTGACTTGCTGTTTGACGGCCATGATGTCGGCCTCGGTCAGGGCGCGTTCAAAACTGCGCAGACCGGCCAGCTTAAAGCCGTGCTTTTCGGCCAGAAGGGAGATTTCGCGCACTTTATCCAGCTCGATGTCCCGACCCAGGCTGTAGTTTTCATAGCGCTGCTCCAGGGCGAGGATCATGGTCTCTGCCATGCAGGCATAGGAGGTGCGCGGCGGGAAACCAAAATTGAAGTGGAAGTCCACATCCCCGGGCACCGCCACTACTCCGCCTTCAAAGACCAAAACATCCTTTCTGCTTTCCGCTACCAGCTTGGAGACATTGCGCGGCCGGCTTACGTCGCACACAATGGCCCCCGGTTGCAGATCGGCGGCATCGACCACCGCTTCCAGAGCGCTGGTCACAGCGATGACCACCCCGGCTTCTCTTACCGCCTGCGGCAAGTCGGTTTCAATCTTCGCCTGGTTCCCGCTCTCGGCATAAATGATGGCCTGCGTATCTTCCAGGCGCCTCTTGTCGCGGGCCACCAAGGTGATAGGATAGCCGAAACCGGCCATAATGCGGGCGCAGGCTTTGCCGATGGAACCGGTGGCACCTAATATGGCTACCCTGGTGCGGCTCAGATCCACCTCCATCAATCCGGCGGCGTATTGCACGCCCTGCAGGGCGGTGGCCACCGTGTAGGTGTTACCTGTGGTCACGGCGATGTTGAGGTTATTGGCTATCGTCACCCCGGCATCCCCGACGATGGAAGTAAAAGCCCCCAGACCCACGATTTGCGCCCCATGCTCTTCCGCCTTTCTGCCGGCCGCGATGATCTTGGCCAGCACTTGCTTCTCCGGCATGCCGTTCATCATCATCTTGGGTGTGAGCGGCACGCCGATGAACCAGCCTTCCGCTTCCGTGCCGGTGGCCGATTTTACTCCGGTGATATGGGAAGCGGTGAGGGGCGGCACGAATTGCAGTGCTTTTTCCACCAGCGCTTCCGGCCATCTGGAGATGAAGGGGAATTTACGCGCCACGTCTTTTGTCTCGAGCGGGTGTATGATGAATGCGAATTTCTCCAAAAAACTTCCTCCTATACATGTTTAGGCAAAGAGGCACGACAAAGCCGGGATGACAAAAAGCTCAGGCAGGGTTCAGCACTTCCACCCGGGGCCGGAAATTGAACTCCTTCAACAGCTGCATATAATCTTCCGGTTTGATCTCATCCGGGGAACGGGCGGCCAGGCAGACCAGCGCCGCTTCGATCACATTGGTGCCGAACGACCGGCCCAACAGGTTCGGCGTGGTGGTGATCAGCATAGCCGCGCCGCGCCGGCGGAGCTCTTCCACATTTTGCGGGGTGACGGTATTGGTCAGGATGATCTTATTCGGCAAGCTGTCCGGCATATAGCGGCGGATATAATGCCAGTCGCCGGCTATGATGTCGGCCCAATCATAATATTTGCGATATTTCGGCGTGATCTGATGCTGTTTGTCTCCGGTGGGATAAAGCATGGTAAAAGGCAATCTGGTGATCAGGGGCAACAGAAGCATGGCGATGATTCTGAGGGTGTTCAGGGAGTGGATGCCGATAGGCACTCCCAGGGCGAAGCAGAGATCACCGAAAGTCATCCGACAGCCGTGCCGGGCGAAGGATTCGGCCATGCCGAATCGGTCCACGGCGGAAGCCATGAGCACCCGTTTGCCTTTCAGTTCTATCTTGAGCTCGTCGACCAGGTAATCGACCACCCATCTTTCCAGGGAGTTTTTAAGCCCGCTGCCGTCTACAATGGGTGTTTTTGCGGCGGCGCGCGCCATGCGCTGGGCATCACGGAAAGTATATCTCTTCCCGCCTGCATATATATAAAGATCGATGCCGCCCATGCCGATGGCATCAACTTTACCGTCCAACTCCCGGATCAGCTCGATGGCGCGCTGCAGATCACCGTCGGTGCCGATGCGCTCGATGATGAACGGGCAACCGTTGATGTTCAGATCCACCCGGTGATTGCGCTCCGAGGAACCTATGCTGACGCTTACTACATGTTTCACTACCGGCCTCCTCACCAGCCAAAGTAACTCATCTTCCTTTCACTGCTTTGATCATTTGCCGCAATTCGGCCGGCGAGACATAAACATCGCCTTTGATCGGCGAGGTGCCCAGCTCCACACCTATGACCATGTCACGGCCCAAGATGGCTTCCACCAGCCTGATGCGCATATCGGATCCCAGGAAAATGACCGTGTCGAAGTCTTTCAGGGAGATGATCATCTCCATCAGGCGGTTGAACATATCGGCTCCGGAGAAGCCGGCTGCCCAGCGCCAGCGCTCTTCGTCGGTCAAAAGGAGATGAAATTCGACCTCTTCTTCCACGGCTACTTGCTGCAGCTCGGCCGGATTTTGCACCGGAAAGCCGATTACGGCCACCCGGCCGCCTTTGCGCACTTCGCCCATGCTCTCCAGCCTGGAGATCCAGGCCCGATCAATAGCGAGCTCATTGGCCACTTCTATTTGCGATTTACCTGAGGAGCGTAATTCCAGGATCCTGTCGATGCAGTTGATGATCTTGCGCCGGCTGAGCAATTTATCCCCGATCCTGATCAAGTCCATCTGCAGGCTCCTCTGTTCCGACCTTGACCGCCGGACAATGTGCACAAATATGTGCACACCTATTTTAACCGTTTTGCTCCAGGCCTGCAAGATATTTTTGGTATTCGGTGAGAAGGGAAAGGGCCTGTTCTTCATTGGACGCCTGCAGCAGCGCCGCTTTGATGCGATGGGAACCCCGCAAACCTTTGAGATAGAAGGCGAGATGCTTGCGCATTTTATATAAAGCTTCCGGACCATGATAGCGCAGCGCCGCCTTTAGGTGCTCGATGGCCAGAGCGATCACCTCAACCGGCTGAGGAGGGGAAAAACTGTCCCGGCGGGAAGGGCTCAGCTCGGCGAAGAGCCAGGGGCGGCCTAGGGCGGCCCTGCCCACCATCACGGCATCGCACCTGGTGACAGCCAGCATTTGGGCAAAGGAGTCAGGCGAGTCCACGTCTCCATTGCCGATGACCGGAATGTCGACCGCTGCTTTAACCTCTTTGATGATCGACCAATCGGCCCGGCCGCTGTAAAATTGCTCTCTGGTGCGGGCATGCACCGTCACCGCCTGCGCTCCGGCCATCTCGACCAATTTGGCCAGTTCCGGGGCGTTGATGTGCTGGGCGTCCCAACCGGAGCGCATCTTTACCGTGACCGGGATGGCGGTGGCTTCCGCCGCTGCCGCCACCATTGCGGCGGCCAGCCCGGGATCTCGCATCAGCGCACAGCCGGCGCCGCTGTTCACCACTTTCGGTACCGGGCAGCCCATGTTGATATCGATGATGTCCGGGAGATGGTCGGGAGCCATCTGGTTCGTGATCATCTTTATGGCGGTGGCCATTTCCCGGGGCTCGGCCCCGAAAAGCTGCACGGCAATAGGTTTCTCCTCCGGCAGGAAATCAAGCAATTCGGCGGCGCGGCAGTTGCCGTAGATGATCGATTTGACGCTCACCAGCTGGCCATAGACCAGTGCCGCTCCATACCTTTTGCATAACAGGCGAAAGGGGGTGTCGGTAAAGCCGGCCATTGGCGCCAGCACGGCTCCGGCTTGCAACTCTACCCGCCCGATTTGCCGGCCATACCTCAACGAGCCTGATACCTCTTCCATAATTAAACCTCCGGGATAAAAAAGCAAAAAGCAGGATCTTTTCCTGCTTTTCGTAGCCCACTTTGCCGGCGGATCGTCCTAAAACTTACTTGCCGTCCCGGGCATATTTGCGGCGGAAACGCTCCACCCGTCCGGTGGTGTCCACCAGCTTGGTCTTGGTACCGGTATAAAACGGATGGCACTTGGAGCAGACTTCCACCCGCATATCTTTGCCCGTGGAACCGGTGACGAAGCTTTCTCCGCAAGCGCAAGTTATCGTGGTTTGGTTATATTGTGGATGAATTCCCTTTTTCATCTATGTGCACACCTTTCCCAAAACGCTTTCGGCAACACTACGATAATATACCATATCCCGCCTCAGGTCACAAGCGCATTTTACTTAAGCAGGTAAAGCGATGGGTCAACGGCTTTGCCTTTGTAGCGGATTTCGAAATGAAGATGCGGTCCCGTGGAATTACCGGTGTTGCCGCTGTAGCCGATCACCTGGCCGGCCTCGATCTGCTGGCCCACCTTAACGCTTATGCGGCTTAAGTGAGCATATCTGGTCTCCACGCTGTTGCCGTGATCCAGCTTCACCAACAGCCCATAGCCGCTGTTACTGCCGGCAAAGGTGACGCGCCCGGCGGCCGCCGCTTTCACCGGCGTGCCGGTGTTCACGGCAAGGTCCATGCCCTCATGCATCCGCCCCCAGCGCGGACCAAAGCGGCTGGATACCCGTCCGTATACCGGATAGTAAAACGCCTTCTGCAGCTTGCCGGCGGCAGACACCAACGCCGGCTGCCTGTTGGCCGCTTTGGGCACCTTGGCGCCGGGGATCACCAGTTGCTGGTTGGGCTGCAGGTTTTCCGGATCGCTGAGGCGATTATAGGCAATGATCACCTTGACGTCGACATTATACTTCTTGGCGATATCCCACAGATTATCCCCCTTGGCAACTGTGTGCAGGACGCCCTTCACCTTAAGGATGTTCAGCTTTTGTCCCACGCGCAGCTGATTGAGGTTTACGAGATCATTGGCGGCGGCGATAGTGTCGATGTCAATATTGTAGGCTTTGGCGATATCCCAGAGCGTCTCCCCTTTTTGCACCGTATGTATGAGGATCGGCGACGGGTCGCTTTCTTCTTCCGCCTCAACGGGGGCGACCTCACTGGCGGCGGTTTCTCCGTTTTCTTCTTCCGGTTTTGGCTCAGTGACTTCAGGACGATTATCCCACTGTGGGAAGCGCGCCATGGAGGCTATCATGGTGTTGTTGTCGAGGGTGAAACTCATGCCCGTTCCCGACCAATCTTCGTTGCCGCCGGAAGCCGTCGGCGGACCACCCAGGCACACCGCATATAATGCGCAAAATAAAGCAAATATCATTACAGGCTCCGACTTCATTCTCAACCTCCCCGTGTCGTTTCCGACTGACGACCGACTTGGCAGTAAGCACAGGCTTTATGCAATTTATGGGAATGCCGAATCAGTTCGGCGCTGGAAATAAATGTTCCTGCCTAATTTGCCTAAGCTCTTAAGTTTTCAGCAAGGGGGGATTTGAGCACCACATCCATGAATTCAGCATTGGATTTGGTGTGGGTGAGCCTGTCGATCAAAAGGTCGGTAGTCTCCGCCGTGCCCAGAGAGGCCAGAGCTTTGCGCAATATCCAGGTCATATCCAGTTCCTTCTCTGACAAAAGCAGCTCTTCTTTGCGGGTGCCCGATTTGTAGATGTCTATGGCCGGGAAGATGCGCCGCTCGGCCAGGCGCCTGTCCAGGTGTAGTTCCATGTTGCCGGTGCCTTTGAATTCCTCGTAGATCACTTCATCCATGCGGCTGCCGGTGTCGATCAGCGTGGTGGCCAAGATGGTCAAACTGCCCCCCTCTTCTATATTACGCGCCGCGCCAAAGAAACGTTTCGGGCGGTGCAAGGCCGCCGGGTCGACACCGCCGGAAAGGGTGCGGCCGCTGGGCGGGACCACCAGGTTGTGGGCTCTGGCCAGGCGGGTGATGCTGTCCAGGAGGATCACCACATCCATGCCGTGCTCCACCAGCCGTTTGGCTCTCTCCAGGACGATATCGGCGATGCGCACATGGTTCTCGGGCGTCATGTCGAAGGTGGAGCTGACCACCTCGCCCTGTACGGAGCGCTCCATATCGGTCACTTCTTCAGGCCGCTCGTCGATGAGCAGCACGATCAATTCCACTTCGGGATGATTGGCAGTGATGCTGTTGGCCAGCTTTTTCAGCACTGTGGTCTTCCCCGCCTTCGGAGGAGCGACGATCAGGCCGCGCTGCCCTTTGCCCAGCGGGGCGATGACATCGATGAGCCTGGTGGCCACATCTTTGGTGCTTTCCACTTCCAGCCGCAGCCGGCGGTTTGGGTAAATGGGCGTCAGGTCGTCGAAATTTTTGCGGGTGATGGCGACATCGGGATCGCGCATGTTGACCGCCTTCACCCGGATCAAGGCTAAATAGCGCTCGCTGTCCCTGGGCGGCCGGGCCTGGCCGAGAATCTGGTCGCCCGTGCGCAGGCCGAAGCGGCGGATCTGCGAAGGCGACACGTATATATCGTCGTTGCTGGGGGTGTAGTTCTTCCGTCTGAGGAAGCCGTAGCCGTCGGGCAATATTTCCAGGATGCCTTGGGTCAGCACCAGGTTTTCCCGCTCGGCTTCCACCTCCAGGATGCGCATGATGATATCGTGCTTGCGCATTTTGGCCAGCCCGGTAATCTCCATGCTTTTGGCTAATTCGTGCAATTCCACATTGGTCATGCTTTCCAGTTCAGATAAAGTCAATTCCACCACTGCCTCCCATGAAAATCAGATATACCGGTAATCTTGGGACGCGCCGGTAAACGGCGTCAAGGTTAAGCAAAAAACTAATTGTTTATACCAGAGAATTAGATGATACGGAAGGTGGCCCGGCTTCGAAGATATATTCCCCCGTGCGGGATGATATTATGGGGACTACCTGCCGGAAAAATCGGCGCCTTCTCCATGGCCCGGCTCAGCAAATCCCAAGCGGGCCGGCGAATATTGCCACACTTGATAACTCCAGCTGCTCCTTTTTCTCATAGACGGCTTAATTAAAATGAGGTGGGGCGGTTTGCGCTCTCGCCGCCCCTCACTAAACCTGATCGCTATGGGCTATTCCTTAAGATTTTTCATGAAGTCGTCGGGGGTAAGACCTTCTACGAACTTGTGGAACTCTTCCATCTCTTTGTCGTCGATGGGCTTGGAAATCATGGCTTTGGCCGCCACTTCTTCAGACACATAAAGCGGCGTGCCGCAGCGCACATGAAGGGCAATGGCATCGGAGGGCCGTGAATCCACTTCCAGCACGCCATCTTTGGTTTTCAGGTAAATGCGGGCATAATAGGTCTCGTCCCGCAGATCATTGATGACAATCCGATCCACTTTGGTGTTCAGCGCCTCGACGATATTCTTCAGCAGGTCATGCGTCATCGGGCGCGGGGACTTGTGTCCTTCCAAGCCCTGGTTTATGGCAAAGGCTTCCGCAGGTCCGATGACTATGGGTATAAATCCTTTTTCCTCAAGATCGGTGATAACCACTACCAACTGCATTGTATCTTGAGCGAAGCCCACAACTTTCACTTTCATCCTGACCATGTTAGACCCCCCTTGGGACCTTAATTGGTCGATCTTAACTTGAATTATACCAAATCGGAGAGCTTCATACCAGTGGACCTCATGTCCATAATTGTTCAGACCAATGCCGCTCCTACTCGATCGGCCGACCCAGCGATGCGGCCACGAAAGCGGCAAACAGCGGATGCGGACGATTCGGCCTGGATTTGAACTCAGGATGAAATTGGCAACCGATGAAGAAGGGATGATCAGGCAATTCAATCATCTCCACCAGCCGCTTGTCCGGAGAAAGGCCGGACAGGCGCAGCCCCTTTTTCACCAGGACGTTGCGCCAGGCATTGTTGATTTCATAGCGGTGGCGATGGCGTTCATAGACGATCGGCTCCTTATAGATCCTGGCACATAAGCTGTCCGGCTCCAGCACGCAGGGATGCAGCCCGAGCCGCATGGTGCCGCCTTTGCCCGACACTTCCTGCTGTTCCGGCATCAGATCGACCACCGGATATGGCGTTTGCCGGTCGAACTCGGTGCTGTGCGCGCCCGGCAGATCGGCCGCATGGCGGGCAAATTCAATCACCGCGCACTGCATACCCAGACATATGCCGAAGAAAGGTATTTTGTGCTCCCGACAATACCTGATGGCGTTGATTTTTCCTTCCACCCCGCGCACATCGAAGCCGTAAGGCACCAGGACGCCGTCGTGCCCGCCCAAAAGCTCGGCGGCGGGCTTCTTTTCGAAATCCTCGGCGTTGAGCCAGGAGATATGCACTTTGGCATCGTTGGCGATGCCGCCGTGGCACAAGGCTTCGGCAATGCTCATATAGGCATCGGGCAGGCTCACATATTTGCCCACCAAGGCGATGCGCACTTTCCGGCTGGGGTTTTTGATTTTATTCACCATCTCCCGCCAGTCGTGCAGATCCGACTGGGTGCCGGTGAGATTGAGGCGTTCCATGACGATGCGGTCCAACCCTTCATCCTGCAGGATGATGGGGATTTCATAGATGGTCTCGGCATCCAGGTTGGGGATGACAGCCGCCGGATCGATGTCGCAGAACAAGCCGATCTTGCGCTTGATATCCTCCGTGAGCGGCTTTTGCGCGCGGCAGATGATTATATCAGGTTGTATGCCGATGCTGCGCAGCTCTTTCACACTGTGCTGAGTGGGTTTGGTCTTGAGCTCCCCGGCGGCGGAAATGTAGGGTACCAAGGTCATATGCACATAGAGTACATTGTCACGCCCGATGTCGGTCTTCATCTGCCGGATGGCTTCCAGGAACGGCAGGCTTTCGATGTCGCCCACCGTGCCACCGATCTCGACAATCACCACCTGCACCCGGCTTTCCCTGGCCACTCTCAGGATGCGTTCCTTGATCTCATTGGTGACATGCGGGATCACCTGTACGGTGCCGCCGAGATAGTCGCCGCGCCGCTCCTTGGCGATGATGGTTTCATAGATTTTACCGGTGGTGACGTTGTTCATCTTCCCGACGTTGACGTCGGTAAACCGTTCGTAATGTCCCAGGTCGAGGTCGGTCTCGGCGCCGTCGTCGGTGACGAAGACCTCGCCGTGCTGCATGGGGCTCATGGTGCCCGGGTCGACGTTGATGTAAGGGTCAAGTTTGGCAATGGTCACGCTGATGCCGCGGCTGATCAAAAGCCGGCCCAATGAAGCGGCGGCTGTGCCTTTGCCCAGGCTTGACACCACTCCACCGGTCATAAAAATAAATTTCGACATGAAAAGCCTCCTGAATGATATTGCCTATATAAATAGATCATCCTACCCCGCCTGCTGTACCGACACCAGTGCTGCACCTACACCGGTGCGACACCGACACCCGCATGGCACTCGCAGGTTAGGTAGTTTTCCGGTCAATAGAATCGGCGGCACCGGCCGTGCCGCCCGCCTCTTTTTCCTCCCCATCCAAAGAATGCCCGCCGTCGTCTTCATACTTATACATCAGCTGGCAAAAAGTGGTGTTGTGCAGAATGGTCATGAAGCCGGCCAGGAAAAAAACCAAAGGCGCTCTGGTGAGCAGGCTTAAATAGATGGCCAGCCCGCCGGCGACGGCCACGATGAAGGTGACCACCAGGTTGTCCAGCACCAGCAATACAGCTCGCTGCAAAACTTTGTACCACTTGGCCGGTTTGTATATGGCAAAGGGGAAAACGTACATGGCCACCAGGAACCAGAAACCGATCAGGTACCCCCAGGGGATGCTCAATATGCGGAAGAAAGGCCCGGGGTGCCGGATGAACCAGGCCATATCGACAGCCAGCACCAGCAATATAAAAAGCATGGCGGCACCGGTGGCCGCCGTCAATTTATAGTTGTCGCGAAAGCCTCGCCAATAGTCCCGGATGGTGGCTTCGCCTGTCTTGATCAGCTTCAGATTGCCGGCGTATATGCCCGCCAGCACCGGCCCGGAGATGAAGATGATGATTAAGCATGCCAGAATGATGATCGGCAGGACCGGGGCGTTCCACACGGCGATGAAGCCGTAAACCGCCGGGCCGAAGCTGAACACGAACCAGATGATACTGGTGAACACCACCATGCCCAGGTGATCATAGGTGCGCCGCAATGCCAAGCCCAACACCATCCAGGCGCTGAACAAAGATTCACCTGCCACGCTCCATTCCTCCTTAGAACTCCTTTTACCTGCTTCCCAACCCGATCAGCGCTTCCCGCACTATTTTGGCGGCCAAAACGGCGGTTGTCCAGCTATGGTCGGCGGGCGGGCACACTTCCACCACGTCGAAACCAATGATGGTCAATGCGCTGAGGCGCCTGACGACGGCGATCATCTCTGCGGCACTCACCCCTCCGGGTTCCGGGGTGCCCGTGCCGGGAGCATAGCCTGGATCGACCACATCGATATCTATGGTGACGTAAAGCGGGCGGCCGGTCAGTTCCGGCAGCACCGTCTCCAGAGGCCCGGTTATTTCATACGGGAAGAAGCTGGTATTCTCCTGCCCGAACCGGAATTCCTCACGGCTGCCGGAGCGGATGCCGAACTGGTAAACCCGCCTGGGACCCACGATTTCGGCTATGCGGCGCATTACCGTGGCGTGGGAAAATTTTTCCCCCCCATAGGTGTGGCGCAGGTCGGCATGGGCATCGAATTGCAGGACGCAAAGGTCGGGATAAAACGCCAAGGCCGCTTCCACGGCCGGCAACGTCACCAGGTGCTCCCCACCCAGGAGGAAAAGCCTTAGTCCCGGCTTAAAAGCGAGCTCCGCAACTGCCTCCCGCAAAAGAGACAGAGCCGGGCCGGGAGCGCCGGCGGGCATGTCCAGGTTGCCGGCGTCAAAAAAGCGGACTTCTTCCAGGCTGCCGTCAAGCTCCGGGCTGTATTCCTCCAGGACATAGGAAACCTGTCTGATGAGCTGCGGGGCAAAACGGGCTCCCGGCCGGAAGCTGGTCGTGCTGTCGAACGGGGCGCCGATGATCACCGCCTCGGCTTCCTCAGGCCGACCGCTCCCCATATATTCACCCTCGCGCATCAGTTTAACTGTCGAAGAATACATCTGACAGGTCACAGCCTTAAACTAAAAGTTCCTGCACGAAGCGGGGCAGGCAAAAGGCGGCATGGTGCAGCTTGGTGGTGTAATACCGCGTCCGGAACTCCGGCACCGGCTGCGGCTCGACCTCAAGGGGATCTTCTTGTTTTGAACCCAGAGTGAAGCTCCACAAACCGCTGGGATAGGTGGGTATGGCGGCCAGGTAAACTCTGGTGACGGGAAAGAGGGCGGAAATGGCGGCATAACTGCGCTTGATCAAGTCCTGATTATAAAAAGGCGATTCGGTCTGGGCCACCAATATACCGTCGTCGGTGAGGCAATCGTGGATGTCGGCGTAAAAGTTCGGGGAGAAAAGACCGACCGCCGCTCCCACCGGCTCGGTGGAATCCACAATGGCCACATCATAGGCATCCTGATGCTCTTTGACATGGCGGATGCCGTCTTCCACCCGGATTTCCACCCGCGGGTCGTCCAGACAAGCGGCGATCTCGGGGAGATAAGTGCGGCAAGCCTCGATCACCCGCCCGTCGATCTCTACCAGAACCACTTTTTCCACCGTGGGATGCTTCAGCACCTCACGCACCACCCCGCCGTCGCCGCCGCCGATGACCACCACCCGCCGCGGCCGGGGATGAGTGAACATGGCCACATGGGTGATCATTTCATGATAGATGAACTCATCGCCCACCGCGGTCTGGATCATGCCGTCCAGCACCAGCATCCTGCCATACTGCTCGGTGTCGAGGATCACCAGTTCCTGAAAGGGGGTCCTCTCCCTCAAGAGGGTCTCCCGCACCTTGAGAGTCAAGCCTGCCCCATGGGTTTGCTTTTCGGTGAACCAAAGATCCACGCCGTCACCGCCTTCCCAATA
This sequence comes from Bacillota bacterium, assembly GCA_012840225.1. Taxonomy (GTDB): domain Bacteria; phylum Bacillota; class Limnochordia; order DTU080; family DTU080; genus DULU01. Next base: position 31,831 of record DULU01000076.1, on the reverse strand, counting down.
TAAACCGATTGTAGTATACCAAAGCCCCTTCCCTAAATAAACAACAATCAACAATCCGGGGCGTCTCGGAAAGAAGAGCTCCGAAAGGTGGTTGCGACTGTTCCTTCGTAAAGTGTAATATGAAATATCAGCTACTTTTTTCCGTTAGGGAGATGGCGGTCGATTTGCTACCCCCTACTTATATCTTATATATCCGGCATATCCGGCGGTTTCTTCCGGCAGCGGCTGCCTTGCTCATACTCCTCTTGCTCCGGCTTTGGCCCTTTTCCGGAGAAGCGCTGGCCGTCGAGGTGGGTGGCCTCTCCTTTCAGGTGAATCTGGGCTTCGGCGGCTATTTCCGCCCCGGTTCCTATGTGCCGGTCAAAGTGGAAATCGCCAATGAAGGCTTCCCGGTGGAGGCGGCGGTGGAAGTGGTAGTGCATACCGGGTATCGTTATCCGGCCGACACCAATCGCTATATCTACCGCCAGGAAGTGGCCTTGCCCACCGGCGCCAGGAAAAGGCTGGACATCAATGTGCCGCTGACGGATATCTACCGCCCCCTCGACGTGCGCCTGGTGCAAAAAGACGGCGCGGTGCTTGGGGCTACCCGCCTTTCCCTGCGGGATGTGGGCGTCTCCTCAGACATCGTGCTGGTGCTGGATCCGACGGGAGAGAAATGGACCTGGCTGCAGGAGCCGGCCTTCTCCGCCCTGGGGACAAGCCGGCGCTCGCGGGTTTATGTCATTCATGCCCGCTCGGAAAGGGATCTGCCCAACGATTGGGTGGCCTATGAATCCATCCGCACGGTGGTGCTGACGGATGCCTTCCCGGTAGCGGCGCTGTCGGTCGGGCAACTGGAGGCCTTGTTATCCTGGGTGGAGGCCGGAGGTCACCTGGTGGTGGCCGGTGGTCCCGGCTTGGAGGCCTATCGTTCTCCGCTCCTGCGGGCCGTTTTGCCGGTAGCGCTCACCGGGAGCACCGAGATCATCACCGTCACGGACCTCGGCAGCGACTACAGTCCCTTTTCCCCTCCAAGAGAGCTCGTGGTGTGGCAGGCTCTTCCGCCTCCGGCCGCTGGAGCTGGGCGCATCTCCCAAAGTATCGACGACCTCCCCCTCCTGGCTTACCGCTGGTACGGTACGGGGCGGGTCACTTATGTGGGCTTTGATCCGAGCCAGGCCGCTTTGCGGGACTGGCCGGACCTGGATCGCTTCAGCCGGGAGATCATCTTTCCCGCCAGGGTGGTGCATCAGGTGGCCACCCGCTCCCTGGAGCAAGGGCTATTGCCTCTACTATTGTCGCAGACTATTCCCTATCCCAGGCATATATGGCTTTTCCTCTTTTTGACCGTCTATGGCGCCGGGTTTCTCCTCTGGCTGTGGCTGGCCGGACGGCATCTTTGGAGTTGGGCAGCTATGGCTGTTTGGTTGGGCTTGGCAGCGGCGACCGCCTGGTTGGCTTTCGGTCCCCAGGCCAGAGCCGCCCTGCGGGCATATGTGGAGGTGCGGGTCACCAGGGTGCCGCCGGCAGCCGGCAAGGCGCACAGCTTTGCCATTGCCCAGGTGATGGATATGCACGGCGGCTATTGGACGGTGGCCAGGAAGCCGGGTGAATATATGGCGCCTGTGACGGCTTCCGGCAGCGAGACACCGGCGCTCCTCTTCATCGAGCAAAAGGAGGCGGAAGTGGTGATCGGGCCGACGACGGCCAGGCGCCCGCAGGCCTTGGCCAGTCATGCCTTGCTCGATTTACCGGTCGAGGTGGAGATCTCCCGCTACAATTTCGATTATGAAGTGCGCCTCCACAACGGCACTCCCTGGCCGCTTAAGGGCGCCTTTTTTATCGACCGGCAGCGCTATGTTTCCCTGGGCGGCGCCGCTCCGGGTGAAACCCTGGTGACCAGGTTTCCCGCCGAGCGCTTCATCACCGCCACCGAGAATCTCTCTCCCGACTGGATTGCCGCCAGCGTCGGCGCCGTGGCCCGCCGTGCCGACAGTACCCTGGAGCGCCCTGAGCTGCAAGCCTTAAGCCGCATCGTCTCCTATGCCCTCACGCCCGGTGAGACTTCCTATCTTCCCTGGGGAGCGCCGCTGATCATAGCCCTTTTGGATGCGCCGGTTGACCCCCCTTTGCGCTCGGATTACACCGGTTCCGGATATCATTTTGTGGTGGTGCCTTTGGCCGGAATTCTGAGAGAGGATACATATCTATGAAGGGTTTCGTCGACATCTTCCTTCATCAATGGCGTGAGGCTCTCCTGACTCAAAGCGGGCTGAAAATCACCCTGGTGCACCTGGCGCTGGTGACGGGAGCCTTGCTGTTGGGCTGGCCGGCGGCCTATACCATCGGGGCGGCCAACTGGGCGCCGGCCCTGGCCTGGGGGTTATATGCCGAAGCCGTCGTCCTCTCCTATCTGGCCTTGGCTGTTCCGGCCGGGCTCTTTTCCTCAACGAACTTTGTCCGCCCCGGACAGTGGATATTATATGAGCGAGCCTCACCTTTGGCGGTATATGCCGCCCTGCTATTTGCCACCCTGGCCGTCCTCTTTTTCTGGCTCCTCTCCACCGTCCCCATCATGTTGTTGGGCTTGCTGTTGCGCCCGGTGGCGGCGGAGACTCTGAGGGAACTTCTGCTCTTCTTCACTCTCCTTTTTCTTTCCCTCATCCAGGTGGGTATATGGATCGGCACCGCCGTCGAAGCCAGGACCTATAGGCTGCTTTTGGTGGATATTGCCTATCTTGTCCTCATGGTGGGCACGCTCGTCCTGCGCACCAGCGTCACCGCCCATGTCGCCGCCTATCTCGGCGCTTCCCTTCTGGGCCTGATCATCAGACCGCTTTCGGCCATCGCCCAGCGCCTCTGGCAAACCCTCGCCCTCGAAACCACCCAGATCCAGAAGCTTTTGGCCGTCCATCCTCTCGATGTGATCGGCGGCCTTTTGCGGGTGACGCCAAAAGATGCTTTTGCCGCCTCGGCAGCCGGGAACCTGACCGGTCTGGCGGCCACGAGCCCGGGCCCGGCGGCGGCGGCCACCTCACTGGCGGAAACCTACCTGGTGCCTTGGTGGCATCTCCTGGCTTTCTACGGCGGCACCGGCATCATTTTCGCCGTGCTGAGCCTTCTGGTGCTGAGAAAGTGGCAGCGCCGCTACACCTTTGCCGCAAAGAGCGGCGATGAGGAAAAAGGTGTATATAAATGATCTACAGTATATAACAAGAAAAAGGTTGATTCCGGAGGTGCGCCGCGGTGCTGGATGAAGCTTTGCGTTCTAAGTTGGACCAGATAGCCCGGCGGCGCAGTCTGGTGGAGATACTAGCCGCCGCCGTGCACGGCCTCGTCAGGTTTTGCGTCGCTTTTATCGTTGTCAGGGCTGTTTTGGGCTTGTTGACCGGCGGCGGAGGGCTATTGTTTGCGTTTGCTCTGGCGCTGGCCATAGGGGCGGTGCCGTCGGCGGCGCGGGGCAGGATCCGCCACACCCGCCTCAGCGCTGCCAAGTATGCCGACCGCCTCCTGGGGCTGGAGGACCGCCTGGCCACCGCCGTGGAAAAAGCCGATCCCAACCTGCGCCCCGATACCGTCACCACCTGGTTGTTTGCCGATGCGGCCCGCTGTGCCGCCCGCCTCGTTCCTGAGAAGCTGGTGCCCATCTCCCTGCCGCCTGCGACCAAATGGCTGCCGCTCCTCTTAGCCATGGTGGTCATCTTGTCCCTGCCGATCTTTCCCCGCGGCCTGCCCTTTCAGTTGGGCAGTCAGGTTTTGGAGAAGGCGGCCGGGAAGGCGGAGGAGCTGTTGGCTCTGGCCGAGCAACTGGAGGAATTGAACGATCCCCTGTTGCAGGAGGTGATAGCCGAACTGCGCCGGGTGGGAGAAAACCTGCGGGACAAGAAACTGCCTGCCGGACTGGCGGCGGAACTGGTGAGCGAGCTGGAAAAGGAGATGCAGCATAGCTCCCTCTCCCCCGGAGACGAGGGGCTGGAGGCCGGGCCGAATCTGGCCGGTCTGCAGAACCTGGCCCAACGCCTGCGCACCATTGAGGACCGTCACGGTCTGCCCCAGGGGCAGAGAATCAGCCGGGAAGCCCTCTCCCGCTACAGCCGGAACCCCGAGAGCGGTGCCGGCCTGACGGGGGAGCGTGGCCTGCCGCAACAAGGGCGAGGGAATGAACAGCAGGCCGGTGAGCGCTTCTCCGGAGATATGGAGGAGTGGGATGAGGACGGCGGCTATCCCGGCGAGGACGAAATGGGGTTCGACTATGAGGAAGACCCAAGTGGCAGTCGCTCCGGCCGGTCGGGAGAAGGTGCCGATGAAGAAGGGGCATCCGCTTTGCCTGGCGAAAGCGGCTGGGGTGAAGATGAGGAATATATGAGTGAGAGCCTCGAGCAGGCTGTCGGCTCCACCGCCGGTTCCGGTCCGGGCGGTGGCGAGGATGGGTCCTTTACCGAGCCGCCTGACGGGGAGCGGGAAGAGGCCTTCCTGAGCGGCCGGTGGCAGGAGGATGGTTCCTTGTTCACCGCCCCCGCCCCGTTGCGCTCGGCCGCCGGGCCGGATGAAGGAGGGAGCCGGCCGCGGGAGACTTCCACTACCATCTACACTGCCGGTGTGGAAGGGGCGGTGGATCAGGAGAGTATTCCCCTGGCCTACAGGCTCTGGGTAAAAAGGTATTTTGAGGCTCTGGAACCTGATTCCGGAGACAACTATTGAAGGTGGGAAAAGCTGATGGTGACAACCCGTCCCAATCCCGGCGCTTCATCCGCCGCACCGGCGGCGCCGGCCACAAGAGCGGCGGCATTTATCCCGACCACCTCCTTTTCATCTGCCGAAGAGGTAAAAACGGTGATCAATCACATCAGGCAGGAGATCGGCAAGGTCTTCGTCGGGCATAACGAGCTGGTCGACGAGATGATCGCCGCCATTCTGGCCGGAGGCCATGTCCTTCTGGAAGGCGTGCCCGGCCTGGGGAAGACCCTCCTGGTCAGAACCATCGGCCGGGTGCTCGACCTTTCCTTTGCCCGCATCCAATTTACCCCCGATCTGATGCCGGCCGATATCTTAGGCACCAATGTCTTGTCGCCGGTCGGGAGCGAGCGGGTTTTCCACTTCCAGCGCGGGCCGCTTTTCGCCCATGTGATCCTGGCCGATGAGATCAACCGGGCCACGCCCAAAACACAGTCGGCGCTTCTGGAGGCCATGCAGGAGCTGAAGGTGACGGTCGGCGGGCAAAGCTATGAGTTGCCCCAACCGTTTTTCGTCCTGGCCACCCAGAACCCCATCGAGATGGAGGGCACCTATCCTCTGCCTGAGGCCCAGATCGACCGCTTCCTTTTCAAACTGGAGGTCGGCTTGCCGGATTTGGACGAGCTGCGGCAGATCATAGAGCGCACCACCGGCGCCGCTGTTCCTGAAGCCCGCCCGGTGATCGGCGCCGGCAAATTGCTGGAACTGCAGGCCTTGGTGCGGCAGGTGCCGCTGGCCGCTCATGTGCGGGACTTTGCCCTGCGCCTGGTGATGGCCACGCATCCGCAAAGGGCCGAGGCACTGCCGGTGGTGAAAAATTACGTACGCTTCGGCGCCAGCCCGCGGGGTGCTCAGGCCCTCATTCTGGCGGCCAAAGCTTGGGCTTTGATGGCGGGCCGTTTCAATGTCAGCCATGAAGATATCCAGCGCCTGGTACTGCCGGCCTTACGCCATCGCCTGCTGCTCAACTTTGAGGCGGAAGCGGAAATGGTGACCAGTGAAAAAGTGTTGGCAGAGATCATCGCTGCCGTGCCCAGGGAGGATGGCGCCTGATGCCTGCCTCTGCCGCACTCAGCTTGCTGGACGGCGATTTCCTGCGTCAACTGGATCGGCTCCGCCTGGCTCCCAGGCGGGCGCTGACCGGCCGCGAGATAGGCGACCAACCCAGCCGCAGGCACGGAGCCAGCGTGGAATTCGCCGATTATCGACCCTATCAGCCGGGTGACGATTACCGCACCATCGACTGGAACCTCCTGGCCAGGCTCGACCGTCTATTCGTGAAGCTCTTTCAGGCCGAGGAAAACTGGCACCTGGAGCTCATTGTGGACGGCAGCGAATCCATGCACTTCGGCCGGCCGGCGAAAATCGACTTTGCCGTGCGCCTGGCGGCGGCGCTGGGCTATATCGCTCTGAAACACGGCGACAGAGCCGGCGCCAGCTTTTTCGGCTCTCATCCGGGAGCCGCCTTCACCCCTTCCAGGGGACGCACGGCGTGGGCTGCCCTTTTTCATTTTCTGGCTATGAAGGATGAGGTGAAAGGGACCGACATCAACCACTCGCTGACCCGATTGGCTCTCGGCGGCAAAGGCCGCACCATTGCCGTGCTGATCAGCGATCTTCTCGATCCCGGAGGATATGAAAAAGGGATCAAAGCCCTCCTGCAAGCCGGGCGCACCCTTTGCCTCATTCATCTCTTGTCTCCGGAGGAAATCAACCCTACCTTGTTGGGCGACCTGACTCTGATCGATGCGGAAGCCGGGGAGACCCTGGATTTAGCCGTCGATGCCCATACCATGAAGATCTACCGGGAAACACTTCAGGCCTGGATCAAAGAGATCCGTACCTTTTGCCACAAGCATGGTGTGGATTATTACAGCGTAGATACCGGGGGATCTCTGGAAGATCTGGTCTTGCGCAGCCTGAGGCAAGGAGGTTTCCTCAGTTGAGCTTTTTGTCCCCCCTCTGGATATTGCTGCTGCCTGTGGGGTATTTGGTCATCCTCCTGCATAAGCGCCATCCCCGCCGCCGGGAGGAGATTGTGCCCAGCATTCTCCTCTGGCAGCGCGTGAGCCGGGTGCTGGCCGAAGATGCCGGATGGAGGCGACTGGCGGCCAACCTCCTCCTCATATTGCAACTTTTGACCTTGGCCGCTCTCATGCTGGCCCTCATGCAGCCGGTATTCACCTCCCTGGGTAAAGCGCTGAGACACGATATAGTGATCCTGGACACCTCTCTCAGCATGGCGGCAGCGGATGTACCCGGAGTTCCCCATCGCCTGGCGGCGGTCGTTCAGAAGCTGACCACCACCCTCGCCGGGCGGCGGCCGCATTTGGTCACCGTCATAGAAGCCGGACCCCTGCCGGAGGTGCTCTACAATGGCCCGGGAGACCTCTCCCGTCTCGCCGGGGTGCTCAACGGCGTCGAGGTCAAACACGGGGCGCCCGACTGGGAAGGCGCCGCCCTCTTGGCGCATTCCCTGGCCACCTCGCAGACCACCGGTTTGCTTCTCGCCACGGACGGCAGTTTTCCTGCCGATGAGCTGCAGCCTTTTGCCGAGATGTTCCCGCACCTCCCTCTCACTCCGGTGGTGGCGGCCGGGGAGGGAGAGAATGCCGCCATCACCGCTTTCAGCGCCAGGCAGGCCGGGTCTTCGCTTTCGGAATGCGATGTCTTCGTCAGGGTGGTGAACCACGGTAAAAGCCCGGCTGAGATTCCCCTGGTAGTCGCCGGCAAAAACGGCGTGATCGAGCGCCTGCACCTGAAGCTCGAGCCGGGAGAGGTGGCGCAGCATGTCTTTCCGTATGAATTTGCCACGGAGGAAGTGCTGGAAGCCCGCCTGGAGTGGTCCGACGCTTTGCCTCACGACAACGTCGCCTACCTCACGGCCTATCCGCCTGAACCGACCCGGGTGCTGCTGATAGGCGCCGGCAATTACTATCTGGAGCAAGGGCTGCGCATCTTTCCCCAGGTCAGGCTGGAGAGGCGTCTCCTATATCCTGAAGGGACCTCATATCCGCTGGTGATTTTCGATCGCCTGCCCGTGCCGGAAAACTTCACCGGTACCGCCTTGCAGATCGTAGCCGGCTCCGGTTTGGAGACGGTATCCCGGCCGCAGGTGGTCCGCTATGACCGGGTGCATCCCGTCACCCGCTTCATCGACTGGTCGGAAATCGCCATCGCCCGCGCCTTTCGTTTACCTCCCTATCCAGGAGCCAAGGTGCTGGTAGAATCAGAAGCCGGCCCCCTCATGCAGCTTATAGAAAATGAACAAGCCACCATCCTGCAGCTGGCCTTCCGGCTGGAAGACAGCGACTGGCCCCTGAAAGTGGCTTTTCCCATCTTTCTCAGCCATCTCCTGCAATGGGTCCACCCGCCGGGCTGGGCTTATGTAAGGGAGGCAGTGGCGGCCGGAGAGGCAGTAGCCCTGCCAGGGGCGCTGAAAAACGAAAAAGGGCAATGGACGGTTGAGACCCCGCAAGGACAAAAGGTGGGAATTCCGGCAGCCGCCGCTTCTTTCCGGGCCGCCTATTCCGGTCTATATTATATCCTCTCCGGTGCCGGTCGCTGGCCGTTCGCCGTCAATGCCGGCTCGGACCGGGAAGCGGATCTCCACTCCCGGCTGGTGCTGCCGACATCTCAGACCGGGGAGGCGGTTCAGGGAGCCGCTCCGCCCCGCCGCCCGCTCTGGCCGTGGCTTGTGGCCGCGGCCTTTATCCTGCTTCTGGCCGAAGGCTGGTTATATATCAACAAAGGGCGCCGGCCTAACCTGCGCCCGACACTCATACGCCTGGGGAGGTGAGCCGGTGCCCGTCCAGTTTGAAAATCCCATATGGCTGATCTTGCTATTGGCTCTGCCGCCGGCCTTTATCGGCTGGCACCGCTTCCTCCGCTCCCCGGGAGTGGCCGGTCCCACCAAAGCCGTCGCCTATTTGCGCACCCTGGTTTTGCTGAGCTTGATCCTGGCCTTAGCCGGCGCCCGCCTGGCCGTGCCGCAAGGCACCGATGTGTTCTTTGTCCTGGACATCTCGCACAGCATCAGCGCCGAAGCCCAGCTTCGCTCCATGGATTTCATCCGGCAAAGCGCGGCGCTGGCCGGCCGGAAAGACCGCACCGCCTTGGTGGCTTTCGCCGCCCAGGCATATCTCGACCGGCCGCCGGGGAGCGATCTCCGTCAGCTGCGCACTATAGAGTCGATCCCGGCGAAGACCGATACCAACCTGGAGGCCGCCTTGCAGCTGCTTTTGGCGCAAGCCGATCCGGAGCGCCCCACCAAAGTGGTCCTTATGACCGACGGCCAGGAGACGCTGGGGAATGCCGAGACGCTCATCCCCCGTTTCCAGCAGCTTAATATTCCCATCGACGTCTTTTTGCTGGAGGCTCATCCCGAGAACGAAGCGGCCATTGAAGAGGTGCAGGCGCCAGCCCGTACCGGCCAGGACCAACCTTTTCAGGTGCGTGTCAATGCCATTTCCACCTATTACGGACCGGCTCGCCTGCGTCTCTTCCGAGACGGCCGGCTCTTTGCCGACAGCGCCGTCAACCTGCGTCAGGGATATAATGTATTCGTTTATGAGGGTATAAAAGAGGAACCGGGAGTGCATCGCTTTGAGGCCCGGCTGGAAGCGGCCGCCGATACCTTTACCGAGAACAACGCCGGCTATGCCGTGGTGGTGACCGAGGGTCCGCACCGGATGCTCTTCGTTACCGAGAGCCTGGACGCTTCCCAGGCCTTGATCAGCGCTTTGGACCGGCAAGGCGTCCACCTGGATGTGATCACCCCGCATCAGCTCCCGGCCAATCCCACCTTGCTCACGGCTTATGCCGCCGTGCTCCTGCATGATGTATCCGCCCTGCGCCTGTCGCAAACCCAGATGACGGCCCTGGCCTCTTATGTGCGCAATTTGGGCGGCGGCCTCCTCACCATAGGCGGCCGCCAGAGCTATGGCCTGGGAGGGTATATGAAAACCCCGCTGGAGGAAGCTTTGCCGGTCACCATGGACGCCCCGCAAACCCTCGTCATGCCCTCGCTGGCACTGGTTCTGGTCTTGGACCGCTCGGGCAGCATGGGCGAGCGTCAGGGGCAATACACCAAACTGGATTTAGCCAAGGAAGCCGTCGTGGGCGTCCTCGACGTTCTGGCGGAAAACGATCTCCTTGGTGTGCTGGCCTTCGATAATGAAAACATCTGGCCGGTACCACTGCAGCCGGTGAGAAATCATAGCGCCATTGCCGGCAACGTTAGGGCGCTTTCCCCCGGCGGCGGCACCGATCTGGGCCCGGCTATGGAGGAAGCTTATCAGGTGTTGAGGCAAGCCCAAGCCATGGTGAAACATCTGGTGATCCTGAGCGACGGGCTTTCTCTCGAAGCCGATTTTGAAGGACTCACCAACCGACTGCGCTCCGCCGGGGTGACCGTCAGCACAGTGGCCGTGGGCAAAGGGGCGGATGTCCGGCTCCTGGAGGATATTGCCCGCTGGGGAGCGGGGCGCTTCCACTTTACCGAAGACGCCGCCGCCATACCCCAGATATTCGTCGGCGAGGCGTTGGTGGTCTCCAGGCCGCTGGCGGTGGAAGAGACCGTCGTGCCAGTCATTGGGCAATACGCCTCTTTCCTGAGCGGTCCCAGCCTCACCGATCTGCCGCAGCTGGACGGCTATGTTTTGACTACCCCCAAAGCGAGCGCCGCCATCCACATAGAGACGGCCGAGGGTCATCCCCTCCTGGCCTCCTGGCGCTATGGGCTGGGCAGGGCGGCCGCCTTTACTTCCGGCGCCACCGTCGCCTGGGCCTCTTCCTGGCTCGACTGGCCGGGGTTCGCTCCGTTTTGGGCGCAACTCTCCCGCTGGGTGATGAGGCCGGACACGCAGTCGGAGCTGAAGCCGGTACTGGATGTGCATGCCGGGATCGGTACCATCACGGTCGATATCATCGACCAGGAAGGGCGGTTTGTCAATTTTGTCCCCCTGGTGGCGGAAATCACCGCCCCGGACGGCACAGGCGAAGTTCTGCCGCTTTCCCAGACGGCCCCCGGCCGTTATCAGGCGGAATTCCGCGCCGGACAGCAGGGTTCGTGGCTGGTCTCGGTTTCCTCGCCCGACCATCCACTATACCAGACTCCGGCCCTGATTGGCACCGTGTTGCCCTATTCGCCCGAATACAGATGGAACCAAGCCGGCCAGAGCCTCCTGGAACGTCTGGCCGCCCGCACCGGCGGGCAGGTTATCTCCGGTCCCGAGGTCCCCCCCACTTCCCGACTGGAAGCCATCTTCAGGCATCCCAAGCCGGCACGGGGCAGCGTGCCCATCAGGACCTATTTGCTCATTTTCGCCTTCGTGCTCTTCTTTTTGGATATCTGTCTGCGCTACCTGCCACCTGGCCTTTTGATAAGCTGGATGGAAGCTTGGTCACGCCCCCTGACCGAGCTCAGGAAAAAAGCGCCTGATTTCCATTTCCGCCGTTTCCGGTGAATCGGAGGCATGGACCATATTGGTGGGATTGACCAGAGCAAAATCGCCCCTGATCGTGCCCGGAGTAGCTTTCAGAGGATCGGTGGCGCCGATTATGTTGCGCACATGCTGGATGCAGTGCGGCCCTTCCAGCACGGCGAAGACCACCGGACCGGCTGTGATGGCCTCGATCAGGCCGGGAAAAAAGGGTTTGTCCGCATGGTGGCCATAATGCACCCTGGCCACTTCGGCGGATACTTGTCCCACCTTGAGGTGTTTGATGGTTAAGCCCTTTTTCTCGAAACGGGACAGAATTTCCCCTACCAGAGCGCGCTTTACCGCCTCCGGTTTGATGATCACCAGAGTCTTTTCCATAATAAATGCCCTTCTTTCTGGAAGCTATAGAGCATGGCTGCTCCGCCGCCCATTATAACATAATATGGAAAAGCGACAAACTAACAAACTCTGTTGACGGCATACCCGGCCAGCGCCCGCAGGGCCTCCTTGGCTGCCGCATTGCCGGCCGCCGGCAGGTGCTTTTCGGCTTCCCGCACGTAACCCTTTGCCCTGCTCCGGGCATATTCGAGAGCGCCGTTGGCGCACACCAAAGCCAGCACTTCGTTGATAACGGCCGGGTCCTTCTCCCGATGGACTCCGGCGAGCAATTCCCTGATGCGGCGGCCGATTTCGGGTTGCTTCAAGGCATAGATCACCGGCAGGGTGAGAATGCCCTGGGCCAAGTCGCTGCGCACCGGTTTACCCGCTTCCTCATGGGCGGAAGTGATATCCATGATGTCGTCGGCCACCTGAAATGCCATGCCCATCAATGAGCCGAATCGGGACATCTTTTCGGCATCCTCGTCTCCCGCTCCGGAGAGCAAGGCGCCCACCCGGCAGCAGGCGGCAAAAAAGCAGGCGGTCTTGCGCTCGATGCGGGCTTCATAATCCTTTTCGCTTTGCTCCAGGCAATGCAGACTGAGATGCTGAGCGATCTCTCCTTCGCACATTTGGCCCAGCATGGCGGCCATAGCCTGCACCACATCCAACCTCCGGCTCCGGCTCAGAATCACCAGCGCCCGGGCCAACAGGATATCTCCGGCCAAAATGGCCGCCTGGTTGCCCCACAGCGCATTGATGGTGGCCTGGCGCCGCCGCATATCCGAGCCGTCGATAACATCATCGTGAGCCAAAGTGGCCAGGTGGATCATTTCGGCGGCCGCCGCCACGGGCACGGCAGGAGCCAGATCATCGGAAAACATCCGGGCGGAGAGCAAAACCAGAAGCGGTCTGATAAACTTGCCGCCCCCTTCCATTTGGTGGCGGAGGACGGCGGCCACTTTGTCCGAAATGCTCTGGGCTTCCCGGTAGAGGCATTTCTTGACCAACTCGATCTGGTCGGCTAAATCGGGTGGGAGAAAGGGAGGCTTCCGGTCGCCGGCGGCTTTTGCCGCGGTCTGTTCGGCATCGATAACAGTGGGCATGACGCACCCCCAAGTATGAGCTATAAAAAGCTTTTCCCAACCTGGGAGCGTCAATTCTCCGCCAATAGGCTACTCGTTAAGATAATAAGCCAGCCGCTGCAACTCCAGGCTTAAATCGGCATTGGCCAGGTGCACCCCTTCAGGCACCGTCAGTTTCACCGGGGCAAAATTGAGAATGGCTTTGATGCCCGCCGCTACGGCCAGGTCTACCACTTCCTGGGCATGGGCGGCGGGAACGGTGACAATGATGATCTCCAGTTTCAGGGCTTTGATCTTCTCGGCCAGCAATTCCAGGGGCCAGATCTCCAGATCGACGACGTGCTCGCCGAATTTAGCCGGGTCGTTGTCGAACAAGGCGATGAGATTGATGTGAAAAGAACTGTTTCTCATGGAGCGGATGCGGTGATAGCGCACCAAAGCATGCCCCAGAGCGCCGACTCCCACCAGGCCGACCCTGATTTCCCTGTCGAGATTCAGTATGCGGCGCAATTCCGTTTTCAGATAGTCGACTTGATAACCAACCCCCTGTTTGCCGAACTCACCGAACCAGGCCAGATCCTTCCTCACCAGAGCCGGAGCAACTCCGGCGCGATCACCCAACTCCTGGGAAGACATCAGCTGTTTGTCCTCATCGCGTGAGGCCTCTTCCAAAACCCGCAGGTATAGGGGTAAGCGCCGCACAACGGCGTCCGATATCTTATGCCAGCGCAATCTCATGCCTCCTACCCATCGATAAAAATAGCGCCCTAGTCGGTGCAGCGGCCGGAGGGTGACCGGATCAAGGTTATTTTAATTGATTATAACCCTCGATGGCCGGAATGGTAAGGCATACCATTTATAATTGTAAAAACCCTATACAATTGTTCCAATAACATAATACGAAACAATTGACTGGGGTATGTCAACCGGGAGAAGGAAAGCACCAGGTGGGCACTTTTGATGACCTCCTCCGGCAGACCGTCTGCGCCCCCGATCAGGAAATATAGATCGTTCCCGCCGGTAGCGACCGTGGCCACCGTGGCCGCCAATTCCTCCGAGGACTGTTGTTGTCCCCTTTCATCCAAAGCCACGATGAAGCCGCGTCCGGAAACCAGGGAGGAGAGCCGCCCGGCCAAGGTCTCTTTCTCTTTTATTTCCACTATGCTCACCTTGGCCAGGGGGCGCAGACGCTCCAGATAATGAGCGGCCGCCTCCCGCCAAAACCTCTCCCGCAGCTTGCCTTGAGCGATTATGGTGACGCGATACAAAACCATCCGCCTGTCGTCATAGATTTACCCGCACGGTCAACTGCTTGTCCCTCCGCCAGATGGCGAGCTCCAGGCGGCCGCCGAACCCCGCCTTCAGCACAGCCTGAGCCACATCGTCGATGGACCGCACCTGCCGGTTGTCGCAGGCCACTATCACATCTGCCGGCTGCAGTCCGGCCGCCGCCGCCGGTGTACCGGGCCATACCCTGGTGATGAAGGCGCCCTCGTCCACCGGCAAATCCATCTTGGTGCGCCGGCGAATGGCTTCGGCGATGCCCGGAGTCAGAGAGCCGCCGGTGATGCCCAGGCGCAGCGGTTTGCCGTGGCGCAGGATCTGTCGCACCGTGTCGGCGGCGGCGGAGATGGGGATGGCAAAACCCAGGCCCTGGGCTTCAAAACCCTGCACCTGGCGCACCACGGCGGTGTTGATGCCTACCACCCGACCTTGCAGATCCACCAGCGGCCCGCCGCTGTTGCCGGGATTGATGGCGGCGTCGGTTTGAATCATGTTTTGCAAAACCCGCCCCGACCCGCCGTCGGCGATCAGTTCCCGGCCCAGAGCGCTGACGATCCCCGTCGTGACTGAATAATCGAAGCCGAACGGATTGCCGATGGCGATCACTTGCTGGCCCACGCGCAGGGAGGTGGAATCACCCAATTCGACAACCGGCAAATGCTCTCCCTCAATTTTCAGGACAGCCAGATCGCTCCAAGGATCGTGGCCGATCACTTCAGCCGGGAAACTGCGGCCGTCAGGCAGAAAAACATCTATGGTGTCGGCGTTCTCGATTACGTGGTAGTTGGTGAGTATGTAACCACCGGCATCGATGATGAAGCCGGAGCCCACGCCTTTTTCCTGCGAAGTCACCTGACCGAAAAAGGTGTCCAGCAGCACCTCTGCGCCCACGGTCACCTTTACCACACCGGCCCCCACCCGGTTTACTGCCTCGATTATAGCTCTTTCCGACTCGTCGTACACCCGCTGGGAGGTCTGCGTAGCCTCCGGCAGCCCATCATCCCCGCCGGGCGCCCGGGTCAGTCGCTCCCGGTCGATATCGAGCTGTGTCCCCACGGCCAGTGCCACCACTGCCGTCACCACATACCATATAAACGGCTTTCTGCCCATCAAACCGTCACCCACCCCGGATAGCGCATTGTGCGTCCTATTTCTTCCATAATAGGTTGCCAAGGCAGTGACGACGAAATTCTCCCGGAGCGCATTTCCTCAAGGGGGTAAAGGTTAAATGCCCTGCTCCGGAACGGGCAAAATCATCATCCTTATCAGCCTTCTTTTTTGCACCATCTGCTCCTTTTTTCCGGAAGCGGCCGCTGCCGACCCGCCGGCATCCGACCGGCTTACCATCAAGGTGATGACCTATAATATCCGCCACGGCCGGGGCTTGGACGACGAAGTTAACCTGGACCGGGTGGCTTGGGTCATAAAAGCGTATAAACCGGACATTGTGCTGCTGAACGAAGTCGACTTCAACAATCGGCGCAGCGGGCAGGTCGATCAGACCTCTTATTTGGCCGGTCTCCTGGGCCTGCCCTACTCTTTCTTCGGTCCGGCCATCAGGCGCCCATATGTGGCCGATTGGTCCCTGCAGAGCTCTGCTTACGGCAATGCTCTCCTGAGCCGGTTTCCCATCATCGCCGCCAGGGCGGAACTCCTGCCGCCATGGCCCCGCATGGAGCGCCGCTCGCTGATCGTGGCCGACATCCATATCAACGAGAACACTACCTTGCGCTTTTTCGGCACCCATCTGGGTTTGCATGCCGGGGAAAGGTACCGGCATGTGCAGCACATCGCCGAACTTGCGGCCGAAAGTTCCCTGCCTAAGTTATTAGCGGGCGATTTCAACGCCTTGCCCGACAGCCGGGAAATCGCCTACCTGAAGGAAATGTGGACGGATCCCGCCCCGCACGTCCATGAGGCTACCTATCCGTCGCTGATCCCCACCTATCGCATCGATTACATTTTCACTTCAGGAGACCTGGCTGCCAATATTATAACCTATCAGGTGGTGCCGGGGGCTTATGCTTCCGATCACCTGCCGGTGATTCTAGAGATACGCCTCTGATTACGCTTCTGATTCGGCCACCGCTCCCCGACTGGCCAGGCTCCGCTCGGCCGCCAGCACGGTGTTGCTCATCAGCATGGCAATGGTCATCGGCCCCACTCCGCCGGGCACCGGAGTGATCTTCCCGGCCACAGCCGCCGCCTCATCAAAAGCCACATCCCCAACCAGGCGGCCGTCGCTCAGCCTGTTTATGCCGACATCGATCACCGTCGCTCCCGGCTTGATCCAGGTGCCGGTCACAAGCCGCGGGGAGCCGGCGGCAGCGATCAAGATATCCGCCCGCCGGCACTCCTCCGCCAGATTGACGGTGCGGGTGTGGCAGATGGTCACCGTAGCGTGCTCGTGCAGCAGAAGCATGGCCGTCGGCCGCCCGACGATGTTGCTCCGACCTATCACTACGGCTCTGGCGCCGCTGATGGGCACGGCGGATATCTCCAACAGCTTGAGGATCCCTGCCGGAGTGCAAGGAATGAATCCTCCCCCGACACCTGTGCACAGGCGGCCGACGTTCTCCGGATGAAAGCCGTCCACATCTTTCGCCGCCGATATCTGCTTTACGATGGTAAAAGGATTCAGACCGGCCGGCAGGGGCAGCTGCACCAATATACCGTGGACCCGGGCGTCGGCGTTCAGCTCCTTTACCAGATCGATGAGGTAATTTTCACCGACAGCGGTGGGAGCGCAGTGGCGGAAGAAGGTGATGCCCAGTTCCCGGCAGGCTTTTTCCTTCATGCGCACATAGATCTGTGAAGCCGGGTCGTCGCCTACCAGGACTACAGCCAGGCCCGGGGAGACGCCGCTCTGTTTCAGGCACTCCACCCTCCCGGCCAATCCGGCCCGTATCTCTTTGGCAATGGCCTTGCCGTCGATGATAGTTGCTCCCATTACCTACCTCCGCTGTATTAAAATCACAAGCCGCTTTTTCATATTTTCATATTTTAAATTTAGGATTGGAACTCCACTACCCTGCCGGATGGAAAAATAACTTTGGCGATCCGGCTCCCTTTCCAGACAATGCGCATCACCCGCCCGTTTTTATCGCGGTGAGAAAGCGCGGTTAGTTTTACGGTCATCTATTCACTCCTATTGCCGGAGATGGTATTTCGAAACGGCAAAGGCATCGTATGCCTATCAGTATGTCTATTATTACCGTCAACTGATGGTGACGGCCTCCGATGATCAAATTTCCCGGCGCTGGCGGCGTTTCATGGCCGCCCAGGCGGCCAGGAGCAGCAATACCGCTGCCGTGATGCCCAGGGTGAGCACTTCAAAATGCCGGTCGAGAAAGCCGACCACCAGTTGCCCATACAGCATGATCAGCAAAGCTTCTATGCTGAAACGGGCTCCCCGGCTGAAGATTGATGCCAAAAGGAAGCGCCGGAAATTTAGGGCAAACACCCCGGCGGCGATGGCGAAGACTTTGTATGGTATGGGGGTAAAGCCGGCGATGCCGATGGCCCAGACATCGTAGCGCCGGAACATCTTTTCTACCTTTTTGGTAGTCTCGGCTGAGGCAAAACGCAAAAGCAGAGGCCGACCACCCTTTAGGCCGACGACATAACCGACGGCAGCGCCGGTTACCGAAGCTATGGTGGCCACTGCGGCCCAAAGCAGGGCTTGTTCCCGGTCCGACAGGGCGAGCGGGATGAGCAAGGTGTCCGGCGGCACGGGAAAGAAAATGGCTTCTATAAAAGACAATATAGCCAGATTCAAAGGGGTGACCGCCACCATCAGGGCAGAAAAGAGGCCCCTCAGCCAGTCGAACAAACTTCATCCTCCCCCATACCAAAAAGTCACCGCATAGTCAGAAGTAACCGCATAGTCATAGTCATGCGAAAGCCCGGCTCTTCAGCCGGGCTGATGGTGCGCCTAGCAGGAATCGAACCTGCGCACCCGGCTCCGGAGGCCGGCGCTCTAATCCGCTGAGCTATAGGCGCATGTTTTCGGGTGCTCTCAATCTGCTGTTTTATTATAACAGAGCAGGCGGTGCCGTGCAATACAACTCTGCCTCACCTGTTGTATTTAATCAACTGGTCATTCCTTCCTTTGCACGAAGACTTTTCCCATATTGTCCATGCCGGCAAACAGTACTTCACCGGTATGCCGGCAGCCATGCCGCTGCAGGAGGGCGTGCAGAGCCGCTTCATCAATGCCGCACTTCGCCAAATCCTCCTTTTGCACCTGGCCGTCGATCACCAGCACGCATGGCTTGATGCCGCTCCCGGCCAGGCCGATATCCGCCAGACGCAGCGGTCTCGCCGCCTCTTTGGGCAAGACGGAAAGCTCGCCGTTGCTTTCCAGGATGGCGGTGTCCACATCGCTCAACGAATCATATCCTTTTTGCCGCAGCTGCTCCAGCAGATCATTGATGGTGTAGCGCAGACGCCGCATCTCCCGCACCACAAAGCGGCCGTTTTCGATGACCACTGTGGGCCGGCCGGATATCAGATGGCGCCAGGTAGCACTGATCAGGCACAGCTTGGAGAGGATCAATTCCAGGGCCATCAAGGTGAGGATGGGGATGATCCCGTAAACCAGGGGCCTTTCGGGATTTTCGATGGGGATGGCGGCCGCTTCGGCCATGATGAAAGTGATGACCAGTTCCAGAGGACCCAAGGAACCCAACTCCCTTTTACCCATCAAGCGCAGTACCAGTAAAAGGAAAAAATAGAAAAATACGGTCCGGAGGAGGACTGTCAGCATCAAAGCCATCACCGCCATTTATTTGTTTGAGCTTAGGCGGGCGGTTATACACTTAATATTTTAGGATTACATTTTTGTGGTCCGGGGATTGATGAGCGATGGCACATTGTGTATAATAACTGTTAGTCGGCAACGAGTTAGCGGGCGGATGTAGCTCAGTTGGTAGAGCATCAGCTTCCCAAGCTGAGGGCCGCGGGTTCGAGACCCGTCATCCGCTCCATTTCTTTGCCCGTCCGGCCAAAAGGTCTGCCGAGGCTGCTGATGTAGCTCAGTCGGCCAGAGCGGCCGCCTCGTAAGCGGCAGGTCGAGGGTTCGAATCCCTCCATCAGCTCCAGAAGAAAATATCCCGCTCACTGCCTCTGTCTGCAGGCGTGGGCGGGATTTTTATTTTATGCTTTTTGTTTTATATTGGCATGATCATCCTGGCGAGCAAGGCGCCGCCCACCCCTAAGCCGGCTCCGGCCATGACGTCGGATGGATAATGGACGCCCAGATAGATGCGGGAAAAACCGATGATGGCCGCCCAGCACAGCGCGATATTGGACCAGAGCCCGGCGGCAGCCGCCCAGGATAAGGGCAGGCCGATGGCAAAGGCGGCGGCCGTGTGACCCGACGGGAAGGAGTAAGCGCAGATCGGGACATTGAAAATGCGGATCTGCGGCAGCAGTTGCTGGTGCGGGCGCGGCCGGTTTACCTGCCTTTTCAGAAAATGCACCAGGAGATGGCTGCCGCCGGCCGAAATCATCATGGTAGTGGCCAATCTGGCGGTCTGCGGCTGGCGGGTGACCAGGTACCAAAAGTAGGTGCCGAGGATGATGCTGATGGTTGCCCCCGCTGAGGCCAGATGAGTCAACCTGGGGATCAAAGCATCCAACAAACGGCAGCGCAGGGCATTATTCAGAAAGAGGAAAAGAAATAAATCCCCGGCCACAAACCATTTCTTTACCTTTTTGGTTTTGTTTGTGCTCTGTTTTTGGCGGTTCAACCGTGCGACTCCCTTGTCAGGCAGGTATAGCATTCACATTATACAATATGTGTCTAGGCGGAAAAAAGCGGAGGCGGGCACAATAATCGTTTGGGGCTTACATTTTTACAACTATCTAACCTGGAAAGGTGGGGTAGGAAATCATGCCGACCGGTTATTTCCACCTTGCGGCGTTGGTGAGCGGCGCTTACCTCTTAGGTTCGATCCTCCCGGCCGAGCTTTTAGCCCGGCGCCGGTTGGGCAAAAGGGTCGGTGAGGTGAATAGCAGGGAAAACCCCGGGGCGGCCGGTAGTTGGCGGTTGATGGGCCCGTTGGCCGGCGTGGCGGTGGCTTTGTTTGATATCGCCAAAGGTGCGCTGCCTGTTCTCCTGGCCTTGCGGCTGGGGGTGAGCACACCGTGGCTGGTGTTGTTGGCCGCCGCTCCGGTGATCGGTCATAACTGGCCGCTTTTTTACCGGTTTCAGGGCGGCAGGGGGCTTGCCACCGGTGTGGGTGCTCTCCTGTGCCTTGCCCCTCTGCCTTTCGTCATCGCATTGGCTCTCGGCATTCCCTTTGCTTTCTATTTTCGCTGGACCCCTGCTCTCGGCGTGGTGGGATTTCCCCTGGGGGTGGTGTTGATATTGTGCACCAAAGGCACCGATCCTCACCTTTTGGGGCCGGTCCTGGCCGTGATCGCCGTGGTCCTGAGCCGGCAGATTCCCTGGTTGCTCCATCGTGGTCGGCAGGAGACATAAAGGCCGGCACCCGGCACTTTGACGGCACCGCTAAAGCCGGGCAGCCCTTCATCAGCAGCGCAAAGGTAGGCAGTACATTGGCAGTACAACAGCCGAAAAAGCGGCCGACGAAATATGTTAAGCCCTCCGGAAATCAGCTTCCGAAGGGCTTTTTCGCTGGTGGGCAGAGAGGGACTCGAACCCCCGACCTCTACGATGTGAGCGTAGCGCTCTAACCGACTGAGCTATCTGCCCGGAAACATCCTTATGATACCTCAGCCGCCGGCGAATGTCAACAGCCTCGCCTCAATCATTTTACCAACATGTGGTAAGTCCGGGGGCCATCCTCTCTATCATCTTCACCACAAGGCACCGCTCGCCCGGCAGTTTTTCCGGCAGGGGCAAGGCCAGCATTCTTTCTGGCCCTTGGCCGGCAGGCAGAAATAGCGACCCAGCTTATATAAATAAATGGGATCTCCCTCAAAAAGGCGGGCCACCACTTCGTCTATTTCCTCCTTGGCCAGAGTCCAGGGGGTATGCGCAGTGATAAGACCCAGGCGCAAAGCCGCCCGGTAGACATGATTGTCGATAAAATACCGGTCCCCCAGCTCTGCCTGGGTCCACAGGCCGGCTTCATGCATCGTGCGGCAGAGCCAACGGGAACGCTGCCCCACCTGGGTAAACTGGGCGATCATTTTGCTCAGCCCCGGCAGGCCGACACCTTTCCGGTTATCTACCGTCTCGCGACGGCCGGCCAGGTAGGAGCGATAGATATTATCCAGATCGCCGTCGTAACCGTTGATCAGGAGCCCGGCATTGTGGATGAGAGCTTCGGCCTTTCTCTCTCTGGGGGTAAAGGCCCGGTATTCCAGCGCGATGATTTCGTGCACTTGCTGGATATCGGTGGCTGAGGCTTGATAGAGGCGCCACAAATCGAGCAACCCCCTGTCTTTCAAGGATTGAAAGGTGATTTCGGCCACCGTTTCACTGACTCTGGCGGCCAACAACACGGCCAGCGCCAGCAGTTCCCATCGCCCCTGGGGAGCGGTGAGGTCGATATGCACATAGAATCCTTCATATGTCGTGCTGTCCTGTATGGTGGCGGCAGCTTCCCGCACCTGCTTGGCAAGGGCTTCGGTCCGCTTGTTCAGCGATGTGGTCGCTTTGGGTTTTTCCGGCATGGTCTCTCTCCTCTCGTCTCCCGCCTCCATCCGGTCAACCCCGGCCGGTCGGGCGGGGCGGTATATGGAGCCGGACATAAAAAACCGGCCCTGAGATACATCCCGGGCCGGCTGGAGAAAGCCATGGCTTGCTATTTCATTTTAAACCGGCACCTGCCGGAAAAGCAATCAGCAAAACAACGACTGATCCACCTTGAACAACCGGGCTGCATTCCGGCTGGTACATCGCCTCACTTCCTCCGGATCGATGGCAAATAATTCGGCCAGGGCTATTGCCACCAGGCTCACCATAGCCGGTTCGTTGCGCCGCCCCCGATATGGATGCGGAGTCAGATATGGAGCATCGGTCTCAAGAAGCAGGCGCTCAAGCGGCAGCTCTCTCAGTGTTTCCCGCAAGGCCCCGGAATTTCTGAAAGTGACGGCGCCGCCTACCCCGAGATATAAGCCCAGGTCCAGATAGCGGCGGGCTATATCGGCAGAGCTCCAGAAACAGTGCACCACACCTTCCAGGGGGGCAAAGGTGCTCAATATCTCTAGCAGGTCGCCGTCCGCCTCCCTGGCATGGATGATCACGGGCAGGCTATGCTCTTTGGCGAGCTTTAGGTGCTCCCGGAAAACCTGCCGCTGCACTGCGGGTTTGGAAAAGCCATAATGGTAATCCAAACCTGTCTCGCCCACGGCCACTACTTTTGGGCAGCGCAACAGCACAGCGAGTTCTTCCCGGGTCTCTTCCTTCCAGGTTCGGGCCTGATGCGGATGTACACCCACGGAGGCGAAAAGGCGCGGCTCCCGGGCGGCCAATTGTGCGCCGGCGGCGGCGGAAACCATGTCGTCGGCCACATTCAGCACCCATCCCAACCCCGCCTCCCAGGCCCGCACCAGCACGGCGGGCAGTTCGCCGGCAAAAGCCTGGTGACCAAGATGCGCATGAGTGTCGACCAAAATCGGCTTCACAAGCTCACCTGACCACCGCACCCGGAGCAATGTCCCTGTCGACGGTGATGACCCCCAGTTTTCCTTCCTGGTCCTCGGCGGCGAGCAACATCCCCTGGGAAAGCATACCCCTGAGGCGTGCCGGCTTAAGATTGGCCACTACCACAATTGTCTTGCCCACCAGTTCCTCGGGTTGGTAATATTTGGCAATGCCGGCCACGATCTGCCTTTTTTCCCCGCCCATGTCGACCTGTAAAGCCAGGAGTTTATCGGCCCCCGGCACCGGGGCGACGGATTCCACTTTGGCCAGGCGCAGTTTCACTTTGGCAAATTCGTCGATGGATATAAGTTCTTCACTTGTAGGCTCTTGGGACATATCTTGCTTCTCCTCCTGTTGTTGGTCTTTCCCGGCGGCAGCCTTCTCCCCCGCTTCTGCGGCGGTTTCGTCTTCTTCGTCCCCGCTTTCGTCCTCCGCCAGGATCTTGTCGATATCGAGGCGCGGGAAGAGCGGTTCGCCCCGCCCTATCTCCACTCCGGGCGCCATACCGCCCCATTTGAGATCGGCAAAGCGCTGCCCGTCGAGGTCGGACAAGCCCAGGCGGCGCCATAAAGCTTTGCCCGTTTCCGGCAGGAAGGGAGCCACCAAAAGCGCCGTGATGCGCAGCGCTTCGCAGACATTGTACATGACCTCCCGCAGCCTGCCGCTTTTGGCCGGATCCTTGGCCAGGCTCCAGGGTTCCGTCTGGTCGATATATTTATTGACCGCTCCCACCAGGCGCCAGATCTCAATCAGGGCGGCATTGGGGTCGAGCTCAGTCAAGGCACGATCAGTATTTTCCACCACGGCTGCCGCCAGGTTTATCAAGTCCGCGTCGATCGGCTCCCGGCTGGACACCGGATCCGGTGCCGGCACCTGCCCTCGGCAGAATCTGGCCAGCATGGTCTGCGTGCGATGGAAAGCGTTGCCCAGGTCGTTGGCCAAGTCGGAGTTGATCCGCTCCATCAGCGCCCGCTTGGAATATTTGGCGTCTTGCCCGAAGCTCATCTCCCGCAGGAGGAAGTAGCGCACGGCATCGGCGCCAAACTGCTCGATCAAGGCCAGCGGGTCGACCACGTTGCCCTTGGATTTGGACATCTTGCCGCTTTTTACCAGCACCCATCCGTGGCCGTAGACCTGCCTGGGCAGAGGTAACCCCGCCGCCATCAATATGGTGGGCCAGATGATGGTGTGGAAGCGCAGAATGTCTTTGCCCACCACATGCACGTCGGCCGGCCAATAGCGTCCGAATTTGTCCTCGTCGGCGAGATAGCCGATAGCCGTCAGGTAATTGGTCAAGGCATCTATCCAGACATAGATGACGTGGCGCTCGTCGAAGGGGACCGGAATGCCCCAGTTGAAGGTGGTCCTGGAGACGCAGAGATCTTCCAATCCTTGATTGATGAAGGCGATCATCTCGTTGCGCCGCGTCGCCGGCTGGATGAATTCGGGATGAGCGGCAATATGGTCCAAAAGGGGGCGGGCATATTTGGACATGCGGAAAAAATAGGATTCTTCGGCCACCATCTCTACCGGCCGGTCGCAGTCGGGACAGCAGCCGTCGACCAGTTTGCTCTCCGTCCAGAAGGTCTCACAGGGCGTGCAATACCAGCCTTTATACGTCGATTTGTAGATATCGCCCTTTTCATAGAGCCGGCGGAAGATCTCCTGCACCACCTGGTGATGCCGCTTTTCCGTGGTCCTGATGAAGTCGTCGTAGGATATGTTCAGCCGCTGCCACAGCTCTTTGAAGGTGGCGACGATCTCCTCGACATAGCGCTCCGGCGTTTTCCCGCTTTCCTGGGCGGCTCTTTCGATCTTCTGACCATGTTCGTCGGAGCCGGTCAGAAAGAAAACATCTTCGCCTTTGAAGCGGTGCCAACGGGCCAGGGCGTCGCAATAGACGGTGGTGTAGGCATGGCCGATGTGCAGGCGGTTGCTGGGGTAATAAATGGGTGTGGTGATATAGAAAGTCTTGTCTGCCACTGCATTTTCCTCCTTAAGATAACCCATAAGGTTCGCTTCAGCCGCCGGAATGCATAAAAATCGGAGAGGGAGGCACATCTCTACGTGCATAGCGGCCTGTGGATCTTATTTATAATTTTGGCAGCCGGACTGTTCGGTAATAACGACCTGGTAGCCTTGGCTGCCGGCGTGTGTCTGCTCCTTCAGCTGAGTCCTTGGCCCGGCATCTTCAACTTCCTGGAGCAATGTGCAAGCCGATTGGGAATCACTTTTCTATTGATCGGCTTTCTCCTGCCTTTCGCCACCGGGAAAATGGGGTTTTCCTCAGTCGTCAGGTCCTTGTTCACTTCCACCGGGGTGATCGCCGTCCTGATCGGTGCCATAGGGGCCTGCCTGGCGGCCGACGGCGTCGCATTGCTGAGCAAAAGACCTGAAGTGATGGCCGGCATGGTGTTCGGCTCTGTGCTCGGGGTTTTTTTCCTGGGCGGCATACCTGCCGGCCCCCTGGTGGCAGCCGGATTGGCGGCTGCTATATACCGTTTCCTATATTAGCCGGGAAAATAAATTGGCAATTTTCGCCATACCAAGATTGACCAGCTTTGGAAAAATTAGTATAATGTCAACCAGGCATTGGGACTGATACCCTTAAGGAGAGGTGAAATGAAATCCACCGGAATAGTGCGTAAAGTCGATGAGCTGGGCCGGGTAGTTATTCCTATCGAACTGCGCCGCACCTTGGGCATAGACACCCGCGATCCCATGGAAATATATGTCGACGGCGACAGCATAGTGCTGCGCAAATATGAACCGGCCTGCATCTTTTGCGGCAGTGCCGACGATATCAGCTCCTTCCGCGGCAAGAGTATCTGTCGTTCCTGTCATGATGAGTTAACCCAAGTTTCCTGAGATAATCGTCCTCATTCCCACGCCGGGTCGCCTGCTTCCTCCTGAAGCAGGCGGTAAATTTCCTGCCGCGGTATGGCGGTAGCCTCCGCCAAGAGTTGTACGGCATCACGTTTCGACCATCCCGAGGCGAGGATAATTGTCAAAAGTTGCCGCACTTTGTCCATATCCGGGCGGTCGCTCAGGCCGGCCCTCGGCGCCTCCGCCTCTGCCCTGCCGGCCACCAAAAGCACGATCTCTCCTTTTAGCTCCTCACGCCGGCACCTGGCGATCAGGCTGCTGATGGTACCCCGGATAAATTCTTCATGCAACTTGGTCAGTTCACGGGCCAAGACGGCTTCTCTCTCGCCCAGTGCCTGCAGTAAATCCTCCAAGGTGCGCAATATGCGGTGCGGCGCTTCGTAGAAAACCATCGTCCTCGTCTCTGAGGCCAACTGGGTCAGGCGAGCGGTCCTTTGTTTTTTGCCAACCGGCAAAAACCCTTCAAAGGTATAGCGAAAAGCCGGCAAGCCCGATGCCACCAAAGCGGTGGTTACCGCCGTCGGTCCGGGCACGGGCACCACGCTGATGCCGGCGGCGACGGCCCGGGAAATCAGGCGATAACCGGGATCGGAGATGAGAGGCATGCCGGCATCGGCGACCAGAGCAATACTCCGACCTTCCTGCAACAGGCGGAGCAGTTTTTCCGTGCGCTCCGCCTCGTTGAATTCATGATAACTGAGCATGGGCTTGTGCAGCCCCAGATGCTTAAGCAGGAGGCCCGTCCGGCGGGTGTCTTCGGCTGCCACCATATCTACCTGGGCAAGCGTTTTCTCCACCCGGTGAGTAATGTCATCCAGATTGCCGATGGGAGTGCCGCAAATATACAGAATACCCGACAAGGTCCCGCCGACCGCCGCGGCCCCTCCGGTGGGTGCTTTTTCCACCTTACCCATCACCGCCCCTGCTCATGAGGCTGCTTATAAGGCTGTTCCTCCGGCTGTTCCCGGGGTTGTTCCTGAGAACGCGGCGGGGCGGTCTTGTTTTTCGGTCGCCGCCTTTTTAGCTGCTTATGCTTCTCTTTGCCGCTGTTCTCTTTGCCGCCGTTCCCGGCTTGAGGCCCCTGGGGCTGTGCGCCGGCTTGGGCCGGTTGGTGGTTCCTGGCTTTTCCGGCGGGCGGCGTGCCGCCGTTCTTTTTATTCATTTTATTGTGATTGTGTTTGGCGTTTTTGGCACGGGCCGAGCGATGGTGCGGTTTTTTGTGTCCCTTAAGCGCTTTATCATTCTGCTCCGGCTGTCCGGTTTCGGCGCCCGCTTCCTCACCTTCCCCATTGGCGGTCGTGGCGGCATGCTGGTCGGCAACATGCACTGCTGGTGCCGCATGCGCTGTCTGTGCCGCCGGCGCGGCCAGCTTCGCCGGTGTCTCTTGCCCCTCCTGGTCCCAGGCACCTTCCAGGTCCAACGGCAACTCCTGCAGCATCTGCTCATCCTGCTCTCCCTCTGCCGTCCGGGCAGTCTGGGCGGCTTCGAGGGCGGCTTGCCTCTCCAAGCATTCGCACAGCTCCACTCCGCTCAGGGTGCAGGTTTTGCCGTCTCCAATCTCCACTGTGACGCTCTCCCCCAGGTAATTGACGGCTACCACTTTTCCTTCCCCGGAGGGAGTGAGCAAACGCTCGCCGACCTTGGGCAGATGGGCGCGGGCATCTTCATATGTGTCCGACTCAAAGCGCAGGCAGCATTTGAGCCGCCCGCAGATCCCGGAGATCTTATTCGGGTTCATGGCCAGATCCTGGTCTTTGGCCTGTCTGATGGAGACGGGGGCGAATTCGTTCATCCATAGATGGCAGCATAAGGTGCGGCCACACACTCCTAGACCACCCAGGATCTTGGCTTCATCGCGCACGCCGATCTGCCGCAGCTCGATGCGCGTCCGGAAACAGACGGCCAAATCTTTTACCAGTTCCCGGAAATCGACCCTTTTTTCGGCGGTAAAATAGAACAACAATCTGCTGCGGTCGAAGGAGTATTCCACATCCACCAGTTTCATCTCCAGGCCGCGTTCGGCAATAAATTGCTGGCAGATGCCGAAAGCGTCCCTCTCGTCCAGCCGGTTCTTCCTCTGCTGCTCCAGATCTTCTTCGGTGGCTATCCTGATGATTTTTTTCAGCGGTGTAGTGATTTCTTCCTCGGGCACAGGCTTGACCGCTTCGATAACCTCGCCAAGTTCCAGGCCCTTGGCTGTTTCCACGATGACGTTTTGACCGACCTCTGCGGGGATTTCCCCGGCATCGAAATGATATATTTTCCCGGCCCGCTTAAAACGGACTCCGGCGACCGGTATCATAGTCGACTCCCTTCTGCATATTAATACACATCATGTCCAGCGTCAGGCGCCTGTTGGCATTCTGCAGGAGGCGGCGCCGGGCTTCCAAAACCGCCGTCAGGGCGGCGGTGGTGCGGCCTTTCCAGGCCGCCGCTTCGGTCAACAGCCGATCTTTCATATCTATATTGGTTATGGGAGCGTTTTCATCGATCTGCACATGCCAGATATCCCTGAGCCAGAGGGCCAAGAGATCCAACCATTCCAGCAATGATTCCTCTTTGTCCAGTGCCGTGGCCATACGCAGGGCGGCCGGCAGCCCGCCGGTGCACAATTCCCGGCACCAGTCGGCCACCATCTCCCGCTTGGCCAGAAGGCTCTGCGGATCGATACCTAAGGCAATGCCGATGCGGCCTTCGCTGACGGCGGCCAGAAGCTCCGCCTGCTCCCGGGTCAGTGCCCTCGCCTGCATCAGATAAGCGACGGCGGCCTGGGTTTCCACAGGATGCAGACGCCACACCTGGCTGCGGGAGATGATGGTGGGCAAAAGAGCGCTCAATCTATGCACCACCAAAAGCAGCACCCCATAGGCCGGCGGCTCTTCCATGATCTTGAGCATGGCGTTCTGAGCCTGCTCGGTGAGCAGATCGGCGTCATCCACGATGCATACTTTATATTGTCCCAGCACCGGTCTGAGCGACAGGGAGGCCTGCATGGCCCGCACCTGGGCAATTCCGATGCTTGCTCCCGAAGGCGTCAACAGATAGAGATCATTATGGGCTCCGGCCGTCACCGCCCGGCAACCGGCACAAGAGTCGCAGGGCACTCCAGCTTTTTGCTCCAGGCACAGCAAGGCTTTGGCAAACAAAAGGGCCAGGCGAGCCTTGCCGATATGCTCAGGTCCGGCAAAAAGATGAGCATGCCCGACACGCCCGGTGGTCGCTGCGTTTTTCAGGCCGGCTACAGCCTTGCTGTGTCCGACGATATCCCAAGGCACGGCATAACCTCCGGCCGCATATCATATTCAAGCGTTCCCAAAATCAAGCTCAGAATAGCAGATACGCCAAGATGGTGTCAAACAGGTGGGGCGGCCAGCTGCGGTAACCTCGCCAGGCAAGCTTCCCACACCAAAGCGGCCGTCGCTTCCACATCAAGGCCGGCCACAGGCAGGATGACCATATGCGGATGCGTGGCGGCCAAGGATAAATAGCCCCGGTAAACCCGGTCCAGATAATCTTCGCCCCGGCGCTCGATCCTGTCGGCGGCTTTTTCCGGGGAAAGGTATCTCTCACCGGCCGGCACGGCAAAGACCAGCGTCAGATGGGGCAGGAGGCCCTGTACGGCGAAGCGGTTGATATTGAGTATCTCGGTAACCTCTTTTCCCGGCCCATAGCCTTGATAAGCCAGGCTGGAATATATAGAGCGATCGCTGACCACGATCGTGCCTTGTTCCAGAGCCGGCTTGACCACCTCGTTGATGTGCTGGGCGCGATCGGCGGCCATCAGCAGCACTTCCGTCTCCCAGGCCATGCGCCCCTCCTCGTTCAGCAACAATTGCCGGAGAACCATACCTAACCTCGTGGCCCCCGGCTCGCGGGTATAGAGAGCGGCATGACCCAACTTCTGGAGGCGCTGCACCAGGAGTTTGGCCTGCGTGGTCTTCCCGCAGCCGTCGATACCTTCAAAGGCGATATATATAGTCAAAGCAACACATCCATCCCGTTGTCGTCTGCGCCGCGCATGTGAATGCCGCCGGCTTTAGCCCATCCTATATATTCCACAATCTCTTCGGTGATCTCCTCTCCCGGTACCAGCAAAGGTATGCCGGGCGGATAAGGACAGACCACCCCGGCGGCGATGCGGCCGACCGTTTCCGGCCAGGGAATATGCATACTTTCTCTCCGGGCAGCCTGGCGCGGCGTGAGGATGACCGGTGGCAGCGCCGGCCAGGGCCGGCCGGCGGACAGAGAGTGGTCGGACGGCGCAGAGAGACAGTCAGCAGGCGGAGCGGCCTGCCAATATGGATCGGAGAGGGCCAGGAGCAGGCGTTGCTGCATTTTCCGGTCGCAACCCAATCCGGCCAGGGCGACCGTCCAGTGTTGGTCGGCGAGCTCCAGTTGAATGGCGAATTTCTCGCGCATGGCGGCCATCACCTCCAGGCCGGATAAGCGGCGGTGAGCGAATACCAGGCGCACTTCGTCCATGGCCGCCACGCTTTTGGGCAGATCGTCCCTGGTGAGGCAGCGCCAATCAGGCAAGCTGTTGATCCGGGCGCGCAACCGGCGGGCTTCTGCCAGCAGCCTCCGCCATAAAGCCATGTTGCCCGGAGCGGCCAGTTGAGCGGCGGCGGCGGTGAGAGAAGCCAAAAGCAGGCTGGACGGGCTGGTGGTGCCCAGGAAAAAGAGGGCTCTTTTCAGGAGGGAGGGCTCCACCCCTGCTCCCAGATGGATCATGGCTGCCTGGGTGAGCACCCCGAGAGTCTTGTGGGGGCTTTGCACCACCACATCCGCTCCCGCCGCCAAGGCCGGCAGGGGCAGCTCCGGATGGCAGGAGAAATGCGCCCCATGCGCTTCATCGACCATCATCACTACGTCGTGGCGGTGTAAAACCCGTGCTATGCCCACCAGATCCGGACAGAGGCCGTAATAATTCGGGGAGGTGACCAAAGCCGCCCGCACTGCCCCTCCCCCTGCCTGGGCCAGAGCCGCGGCATATTGCGCCGGTCCGGGCGGGATGGGCAGCTTTAGTTCCTCATCCACCTCAACCGGAATATAGACCGGACGGGCACCGCTCAACACCAGACCGCCGACATAGGACAGATGAGAGTGCCGGGGGATGATGACGGCATCCTCCTCGCCGAGAAAGGCAAGGAACATGGCATGGATGCCGCTGCTCGCTCCATTCACCAGAAACCTGGTATAGGCGGCGCCGCACACCCGGGCGGCGGCGGATTCGGCCTCGGCCACTGCTTTATCCCAGTCGCCGGCCGTCCCCTCGCCGCCCAATACGTCCGACAGGTCGTAGGCTAGCGCCTTGCCCATAAGACGGCGCAGCCCGGGATGGGCCCCTCTCCCCTGTTTGTGCCCGGGAGTATGCCAGGGATGAATGTCTCGCTCCACATAAGCCCGGAGCCCGGCAAGAAAAGCCGGGTCATAGCTATTGTTCTTCTGCCTGCTCTCTTTTTGACTCATGACTTTTTGCTTTTGCTCAGCTTCAGCTCATGCCTTCATGCTCTGCAGTCTTTCCCCGATGACCGCGGCCGCTCCCCAGACTCCCGCCTTTTCTCCCAGCGGGGAGAGGACGATGTCGGGCTGCGTTATTCTATAACCCAGCTCTTTCAGTCCCTGGTACACAGCTTGGATGAATAGAGCGCCGGCCGCGGTGATGCCGCCGCCATATATGATCCGCCTCAGGTCCAGGATCCTCAACAATGAAACCACGGTGGCGGCATGCAGGAGACCGGCTTCCTCTATCACTCTTTGCGCCGCCGCATTTCCGGCCGCCGCTGCTCTATAGATCTCCTGCGCCGTGGGAAGTCTGCCGCCACCGTCTCCCTCTTGAGCGCCTCGGCCCAGCTTCCGGACCTCCGCCTCTCCCAGAAGGCGTTCTGCCAAAATAGGGAGGCCGACTCCCGACACCATAGCTTCGAGACATCCCACCGTGCCGCAGCGGCAACGCGGCCCCCGGGGGTCTACCACCACGTGGCCCACCTCCCCGGCCCGGCCTGTCTCTCCCATATAGAGCCGGCCGTCCAGCACCAACCCGCCGCCGACACCGGTGCCGACGCAGATATAACAGAAATTATCTATGCCTTTTCCGGCGCCGAACCATTTCTCGCCCAATGCGCCGGCATTGCCGTCGTTGGCTAATGCCACCGGAGCCGGTGTGATCGCTTTGACCACTTCGTTTACATCCAGATTCCTGAAACCCAGATTGGAGCAGCCGATAGCCTTATTGGCCTGGGCATCGACCCGGCCCGGTATCGCCACCCCCACGCCCGCCACCTCTTCCGGCCGCACCGTGCTCATTTCCATAAGGCGGGAGAGCACCTCTTGCAGTTGGGACGAGAGTTCTTCGTTGCTTTCGCCCCGGGTGGCTTCCCGCCATTCGGCCAGGATCTCGCCGGCCGGGGTCACGGCGG
>DULU01000075.1 GCA_012840225.1 Bacillota bacterium | reverse complement strand
CGTTGATTCCGGCGCCTGAGGAGCAAGCCCTGAACTGGATCAAGGTGGCGGAAAATGCTCGCCGGCCCGCTTCCGTACATCCGGCGATCGGCATCATCGGGCTGGACTTCAACTCCGTCTTCAAAGGCATCCAGTCTGTGCATGAGATGCTGATAATGGCGAACGATAAGTATAATGTCTTGTTGAAGGAAGCCTGGGAGCATAAGCCCTGGTAGATACTTGGATGTCCTCTTCCCGCCAGCTAGGTACGGCCAACACGTCTCATCCAAAATTGCTCAACCAAGATGGCTCAGCTAACGCGGCTCAGCTGAGCCCGGCCTAAGCTGAAGTGAATAAAACGAAGCCCCGAAAGCCTGACCATCTCAAGCTTTTGGGGCTTTACCTTTTTTCAGCTTTACATTTTTTGAGGCTTTACCTTTTTTACTACGCTCCGGAACTGCGCAACCTGGTAGGAGCCGTCGAGCTTTCTTGCAGCTAAGCATTCTTTCAGCCGGGTTTTCTTGCAGGATATACTCTGCCTGATCATGAAATAACTATGCCGACCCGATATTGGTCGACATTTTTCTGATTGGATTGATTTTGGATATAGTTCATGTGTAAGGCCAGTTAAAGCGGCATTTGCTGTATCACATGCCGGTCGAATTGGCCGTGATCAGGTGAGTAACATACAGAAAAAAGCAAAAAGTAAAGGGGAAAAGAGGAAGAGATATGGATAAGCTGCGGATCGGCGTAATAGGCGTAGGGGGCAGGGGTAGAATCGCCCGGCATTGGCAAAATAGCGACAGAGCAGAAGTGGTGGCGGGCGCAGATGTCAGCCAGGAGCAGTTGCAGGCTTTTCAGCGGGATATCAATCCCCAGGCTTTTATTACCACCGATTATCGGGAATTACTGACCCGGCCGGATGTTGATGCAGTGGCGGTTACCTCGCCGGACTTTACTCATGAAGAATATGCCGTCGCCGCTCTGGAAGCCGGCAAGCACGTCTTTTGTGAGAAACCGCTGGCCATCACCATTGAAGGCTGCGATCGCATCCTGCGTGCCTGGAAAGCTTCCGGTAAGCATCTGATGGTCGGTTTTAATATGCGTTATATGAACATGTTCCGGGTGATGAAAGAGATCGTTGGCTCCGGAGTTATCGGGGAGATCAAGGCGGTCTGGGTGCGGCATTTTGTGGGTATGGGCGGCGACTTCTACTACCACGACTGGCACGGCACGAGAAAAAATACCACCGGTTTGCTATTGCAGAAAGGTTCGCACGATATAGACATCATCCACTGGATCACGGGCAAATATACCACCCGGGTGACCGCATTTGGCTGCCTGAGCTATTTTGGCGGAGATAAACCCAACGATCTGACCTGCAGGACATGCCCCGAAGTCGATACCTGCCTTGAGGCGCAACCTAAGAGTACCCGTATACAATGTGCTTTCAGGCAGGAGATCGATGTGGAAGACAACAACATGGTATTGATGGATATGGAAGGCGGTGTCAAAGCAGCCTATTTGCAGTGCCATTTCACCCCCGACTACCATCGCAATTATGTATTTATCGGTACCGAAGGGCGTATGGAAAACTCCGAACCTGAAGGCAAGGTGTGGGTGAAGACCCGGAGGTCGGGTACATGGAGGGAATATGCCGACCGCACCTACCAGGTGAAGACTGCCACCGGAGGTCACGGCGGCGCTGATCCGGTCATCTGTGCCGACTTTCTGGACATGGTATTGAAGGGTAAAGAGCCTCTGGCGACACCGGTAGCCGGTAGGATGAGTGTGGCCGTGGGATGCGCCGCTACGGCTTCTCTGCGCCAGAACGGCGCTCCCATGGACATCCCACCCATTCAGTGGTAGCGGTGGTAGTTGTGGCGGAAAAGTGCGGACTTACTCCTAATATTATAATATTATATGGTTGGATTATGTAGACCGCTATCGTATTTGCTGGCGGCTGCCCGGGCTATTCCTCCCCGGCGGCCGCCTTTTGCTCATGATGCGCCGGGGCGCCGGCAACAGCTTGCCTTTGTTCCAAAGCAGCATAAGACGCCGTGGTGAAGATGATTTTATCCCCCTCCTTCAAAAAAAGGACCTTATCACCTTCTTTGATCCCCAACTGCTTCCTTATATCTACCGGAATGGTGATCTGACCCTTAGCAGTTACCTTAGCAATCTCTATCATTTGGCTTCCCCCTCGTAAATTACCCCCGTAATCAATTGCTTTGTTTCTGCCAGAGGTTTATCAAACTAATTTAGACTATAATTAATATATATTACGCGGTTTGCTATAATCCTCCCGGAGTAAGAACAAAAATTAATTCAGGGTTTGTAGAGGGTTACCGGTTTGTGTAGGATTCCTGTACTTGCGTACATTCTGTGCCGTAACATGTCGATGGTTGGTGGTCTGG
>DULU01000074.1 GCA_012840225.1 Bacillota bacterium | reverse complement strand
TGCGGGAGGGGGCGTGGGAGAGGGTGCGGGAGAGGGTGCGGGAGAGGGCGCGGGAGAGGGTGCGGGAGGGGGTGCGGGAGAGGGCGTGAGTGGGAGCGCGGGAGGGACGAATTTTTTACCAAAGTAGCGCCAAAAAGCGGGGGGGCGCGAAAATTTTGCCAAAGTTGGTTTCAGCAGATGGTTGCAGATCGGGCTGCCTGCAGGAAAACCCCAGCTTGTGGCCTTGAGGTGACAGTGCGGTCTCTCTGCCTCAGCCGGTCATGAGTGAGACGAATGCACTTTGGCAAAAAATTCGCGCCACCCACCCATCACCTTGCCTATAGCGCCACTCCCTCATCCCTCACGCCACAATCAAAACCTCAGTCCTGATGGTAAATCCTTCCTGCCGGATGAGGGTGTATAAAGTGCTCGGCGGCGCGGGCATATTAGATTCGAGGTCTGCGGCGGCTGAGCGCAGATCATCGTTGGATCCGGATAGGGTTCAACGATGATCGGCCAAAGGTCATTACAGGCCTCCCGGGTCTGTAATGGCCGGAGGGAAGATCATTATAGGTTTCGTTATGGGTCGGTTATGGCCAAGCCGGTCATAATCGGCTCAGCAGAGATCTATAATGGTCGAGCCAAGCCTACCCTCGGTTCGCCTGTAGGGTTCTGTTGCAGCCGCCAGGTTGCAACAGGATCGACACGGATCGAGTGTGGTCGGAGAAAGGTTGCTGCGGGTTCCGTTAAGGTTGGACGGCAGCCGCCAGGTTGCCCTCCGATCTGCAGGGATTTGCAGCAGCCGGCCTTAGGTCGCCGCAGGCTTGCTCTTCGGGTCGCCCCTACGCCGGGCGACCTTATTCTTGTTGTTCTAGGCTTGTTGTTCCTGGCTTGTGATCGTTCCGACTTTTTATCCTGGGAGGTGGTTTATGGATGACGCTGCTGCCGGTGCCGGATGAGTCGCCGGCCGCGTATATCGGTGTGGATGTGGGCTCGGCCACCATCAAGGTAGCCGGGATTTCCGGTGCCGGGGCGTTGATGGGGAGAGCCGTATACCTGCGTCATGATGCTTTCCTTACCCCTCTCGATGCCTTAAAAACGGCCTTTGCCCGCTACCTCTCTTCCCTTGATTCCAGCGACGGGCGGGCAGGAGTCGAGGTAGCGGTGGGCGGGGTGGGCATCACCGGGAGCGGCCGGGAGTTATATAAAAGAGTGATCGGCGCCGATCTATCGCAGACGGAAATCATCGCCCATGCCGCCGGGGTGCGCCACCTCCTGGAAATACTGCCCGAAGGGGCAAGAGCGAGGGGGGCGAGTAGTGCAGAGGAGACGGATGAGAAGGAGGAGAGCGGTGCCGACCCGGTAGGTGCCGGTGCGGGACTGGTCGGCACGGTGATCGAGCTCGGCGGCCAGGACAGCAAAGTGATCATCTTCGATGAAAACGGCGTGCCGTCTTTCTTCAATATGAATACCATCTGCTCTGCAGGAACGGGTGAATTTCTGAAGCAGCTCGCCGATGAGGCCGGGCTTGATCTGGATGAGTTGGGGCGTCTCGCTATGCAGAGCACGCAACCGGCTGTCATCGACGCCACCTGCACGGTCTTTGCCAAAAGGGACTTCCGCCACCTTACCCAGAAAGGGGTACCGCTCGCCGACCGCCTGATGGGTGTGTGCCTGGCGTTGGCGCGCAACTATCTGACCAATGTCGTGCAGCACACCCCGCTCCGGGAACCTATCTATTTCCAGGGTGGAGTGGCTTTCAACCCGGCTATGAGAAAGGCTTTGGCCGAACTCCTGCGCCGGCCGGTCAGGGTGACACCCCATCATGAGCTGGCCGGCGCCGTCGGCATGGCCGCCCTGGTCCGGGAGCTGGCCCGCGGCGAAGACCGCTTTCACTCCTCCTTCCGGGAAGACTTCCAGGATAGGCAGTTCCACAGTCGCCTGCGCTATTGCCACGGCTGCGTCAACGCTTGCGAAGTGATCCAACCTTGGGAGGAATACCAGGGGGACCGGGTGTTGTGGGAGGTGCTGGGCGGACGGTGCGACGGCTGCCGGCGGGAAGAAAACCTCAAGGATAGCCCGCCGGTGCCGGCAGTGCCGGTGCCGGCAGTGCCGCAGCCCTCAACGCCGGAGCCTCAGGATCCAGGCCTGGATGGCGCCTCAGGGTGGGCCGATGCCTCAGGCAGGGTCGGTGCCCCAGGCCGGGTCGGTGCCCCAGGCCGGGTCGGTGCCCTGCGCCTGCCTATAGTGTTGAGCCGGAGGAGCCACCGCTCTCCTGGTCCAGACCTCCTGGCCGGGCCTGTAGTGCGCCGGGCGGAGGGACATTACTTCGCCGGCCTCGACGGCGGTTCGCGGGGAACCAAATATGTGCTGCTCACCAGCACAGGTTCTCATGAGCCGCTCATCCTGACTGCCGGGTCGATCGATACGGCCGGAGACGCCATAGCCGCCTGCCTCGCGGCTTTGCGCAAAATCAGGGAGGCGTTGCCTGCCGGAGCCTCCTTGAGCGGCATAGGCACCACCGGCAGCGCTTCGGAGCTCTTCCGCGACATGATCACCCTCCCGGCGCCCCATTCGGCCGATCCCCGCTGCACGGAGATCATCGCTCATTATATCTGGGCGAGATATCGCCGGCCCGAGGTGGGGACGGTCATCGACATCGGCGGCAATGATGCCAAGCTGATTACCATCGCCGACGATAATCTGGATTTTGCCATGAACGATAAGTGCGCCGCCGGCACCGGCTCCTTCCTGGAAGCCATAGCCCGCCGTTTCCACCTCCCCATCTCGGCCTACGGCGACAAAGCCCTAGAGGCCCAGCATCCGGCGCGCATCGCCGGCCGCTGTGCCGTCTTCGGCGAATCCGACCTCGTCCATAAAGCCCGTTCCGGTTTTGCCGTGCCGGAATTGCTGCTGGGCGCGGCCTACGCCATCTGCCGCACCTATCTTTCCGACACGGCCAAAGGCAAAACTCTTCTCTTGCCTATCGTAGCTCAGGGTGGTGCTTTCCTGAACCGGGCGGTGCAGCAGGCTTTTCGGACCATGCTGCAGCTGGATGAGAACGATTTTTATGTGGACGGTGAGGAAAACCACGTCCTGTGCGCCGGCGCCCTGGGAGCGGCGCTGCTCGCCCGAGCCCGCTGGCAAGCCGGGGCGGAGAGTAGGTTCAAAGGTTTTACCCGCATTCTGAACACCAACTGGGAGACCAGAAGCGTCACCTGCAGCCACCAAGCCTGCGGGCGCACCTGCCGGGGGCTGATTTCCCTTTTGGCGGATGGAGTGTCCGTCGCCGGTTACAAAGCCATCGATTGCCCCCTGGGACGCTTCTCCGGCCGGCCGGCAGCGGTGGAACTGCAGGCTTGATCGACCATCATATATATTATCTTTAATATCTTTATAAATATTTTATAAAGAGGTGCGGCATATGATCGGGAAAAACCAAAAGCCGAAGGTAGGTGTGGTGCTGGCCTTTACCGGCTATTGCCCCTCGGTGCGCATCATCGCCCGCTTTCTGGAACTGGCCGGGGTGGAAGTGGTGAAAAGTCAAAAGACCACCCCCGATATCCTGGAAGAGGGGGTCACTTTGGCCAACAGCGACTTTTGCCTGCCGCTCCGGGTCTATGTCGGTCATGTCAAACGCCTGTGTGAAAAGCATCCCGATCTCACCGCTCTCCTGACGGTCAATATCCGGCGGGAGATGGCCGACAGCTCCGCCTGCGCCAAGCACAGGGATATCGGCGGCGTGGCTTTGCGCTCGCTCGACAGCACCATAGGCTATCTGTGCCGCCACACGGGAGCGACAAAGGCCGTACGGATCAAAACCTGTCTGGAACGCCTGGTGAAGAAACCCGAGCTGATCGACAAATGGCAATCCGGCTTTAAATTACCCCGGCTCATCATGCCGAGCGTCAACTCCCTCTCCTTCCTGCCCATGCGCCGCCTCTGCTTCGCCATATATGCCGACATTTTCCAGTGGCCGCGCCGCTACCTCCTATTATCCAATTTGCCGCCAAACCTCCGCCCGGCGGCACTGAAAAACATCGCCCACCTCCAGGCTGCCTTTGCGCAGGCCTATCATGAGGTGTTGGCGGAAAGAGGTCGGCACCTCCACCAGTTGCTCGCCGACGAAACCAAGCCCCGCCTGGGCTTGGTCGGCCGCAATTACATGGTGATGGATGCGGCCCTCACGGCGGATATCAAACCATGGTTTGAAAAGCGTGGCGTGGTGGTACTCACCCCAGGCGATGTGCCCCTGGCTGAGCTGCCACGGGAGAAAGTGGCGGGTTATTACGACACCCACAAAGAAGGCCAGGCTTTCATCGACTGGGCAGCCGGGAAAGTGGACGGCTTCATCTGCCTGGGCAGTTTCGGCTGTCACCCCGATGCCTTTCAGATCGATTTTCTGGCGGCCTATGCCAGGAGCAAAGGCTTGCCCTGCTGGACCTTCCGCTATGACGAGACCACCGGCGCCGCCGGCTTTGCCACGAGATATGAAACCATCCTGTCCTTCCTGCTCAAGCACCGGGAGAGCCGCCTGAAAAGCCCCGGCGACAGGGATAGGAGCAGGGACAGGGATAGAGATAGGGATAGAGATAGGTACGGAGGTAGGGACAGGAGCAGGGGTAAGAGCAGGGAGGCAGGTGAGGAAGCGCGCCCCGGCCCCAAGGCTGCCGAAACTGGCTGGATAAGCTCAGCCCGGGCCGGGAACGGCTCGCCGGACGGCGGTTTTTTGATCACTTGGCCATATATGGGCGACACCCTCAACCTGGCTTTGGAGGAGGCTGCCTATCAACTGGGGCTGGCTGATCATGTGGTCCCGCCGGCTCCCATCACCGGCGACACCATCCTGCTCGGCAACGAGCGCTACACGGAATCATGCTCGCCCTATGCCTGCAGTACGGGATCGCTCAAAGAGACCATCGACCGCCTCCTCCATGATCTGGAAGCGAAAGCGGCCGGTCCCACCACGATAGTCATGCTCATGCTGCGCGGCGAAGGCCCCTGCACCTTCGGCTGGTATTCTCTGGCGCAAAGCCGGCACCTGCCGGAGGACTTCGCCGGGCGGCTGGAAAAGGGCGGGCACCGCCTCATCATGGCCACCATGGGCATGAGCGGCATCTCCCATTTTATTGAGGAAATATCCTGGCCGGCTTCCCGGCGCCTGAAATTCCTCCTGAACATGGCCCGCTGCTGGAAAAAAGGCTTCGGCACGCTCTCATTGTCCAGGCGTCTCTGGTGGGGCACGAGATTCCTCTTGCTCGCCGTCTATCTCACCAACCACATCTTCTTCAAGATGAGGGCGGCAGAAAAGCTGCGGGCCGCTGCCCTGCGAGTCAGGGCCCACGAAATCCAGCCTGGCGAGGTAACGCAAATATATAAAGCAGCTATTGAGGAGTTGTGCCACGCCCACAGCCGGTTCCGGCAATGGCTCGCCCTGCGGCGGGGACTAGCCCGGATCCACGGGGTGAAGCAGGATGGACAGTCCAAGCCGCGGGTGATCTCCGTCGGCGAGATCTATGTGGTCCTCACCAGCTTCGCCAACCGGGGTACGGTGGAGACCATCATGGCTCAGGAGGGCATAGAGGTGGAGGAGGGGATTTCCCTCAGTGCCTTTGTCTACCACAGCATGCAGGAGATCAGGCGCCGCGCTCTCCGCCACCTTTTGCGTCCCATATTGGACCGGCTGGAAAAATACCACATCAGCCTGCTCAACGAGCGCCTGAGAGAACCCGGGGCCAAACCTTTCCTCCTCCATGAGGTGGGAGGAGAAGGTGTGCCTACCGTAGCGGCCGCCAGGCGGGCTGTGGAGCGGGGTTGCGACGGCATCCTGCACCTGCATCCCTTCAAATGCATGCCCGAAGGCATAGCCAAAGATGCCCTGAAAGAGATGGCCGCGCTATATGGCGTCCCCTATCTGGCCCTTTCCTTCGATAAAGAACTGGACATCGAACGGCTGCGCACGGAAACCGCCACCTTTGCCGCCCTGCTCCGGGCCGCCGGTCCGGCGGATGGCTCCCGGAAAAAGAGCGAATGCCGGCGCCGCCAACAAATCGGCAGGTTGGTGGATGCGCTCTATCACCTCTACCGAAGGCCGCGCTACTGCAATTAGAATTAACCTTGCGCCGCCGCCAGCACCGCTTCGGCCATGGCTTTATATTGGGGCAGACACCTCAGACCCTCACCTCTGATATACGGCGAGGCGGTGGGGCTGACGATCAAGCCGCTACCATCACGGAAGGCCGCTTTGATCAGTGCGTTCACTTCAGCCCGGATCTGCTCCGGGCTGTGCTCGTACATATGCGCAATCTGCACATTTCCTTCCAGGCACAAGCGGCTGCCGGCTAAAGCGGCCGCCGCTACTGCAGCGGCAAGGAAACCGTTTCCTTCGTTTCCATGGCCCGGTTTACGGCCAGGCTCACTTCAAGGGAGCGCACGGCATCACCATATGTGCTGGCCACGAGGTCGGGTCGCTTCTGCGCCACGGCGTCGATAAAGGTGCGCACAGCCTCCAGGTCGTATTGATTATGATTGAGCCACTCCTCGCTTTGGCCGGCGGTATGTACCAGCACCGAATGGCGCCGCTTATAGTTGATGGTGGCATCGGTGCAGAAGATGTCGATACCCGCCGGACGGCTGGCGGGTATGGTGACAAAACAGGCGGAAAAGACCGTGCCGATGGTCCCGTCGGCCATAAGCAGATTGGCGGCGGAAGCGATTTCCACATCGAAGCCTTCCATATTGAAGGGGTTCAAGCCGGGGCGGCCCACTGCCTGGACGGCTTGCACTTCCCCGAAGAGAAAGCGTACCATGTCGAAGACGTGGGTGGTCTGCTCCACAGCCTGGCCGCCGGACATGGCTTTCCGCCGCCACCAGCCCACCTGCGGCGTGCCGCCCAGCCAATAGCCCATGAACAGGCCGACCTGGCGTCCGGCGAGGAAGCTTTTCAGCTTTCTGATCACTTCCATATAACGTTCCTGGTAGCCGGCGGCAGACACCAATTCCAGGCGCTCGATTTCGGCGGCAAACTCCCTGGCCCGGCCCAGATCGAGATCAACCGGCTTCTCCACAAAGAGGGGCAGCTTCTTTTCCAGCACCGCTTCTTCCGCCGGCCCATGAGCGAAAGGAGGCAACACGATAAAGACGGCATCCAGTTCTGTATCGGCCAGCATGGCGCAATGATCGGTGTAGGCCCTGCCGCCATAGGTGGCGGCGGCCTCCTCCGCCGCTTTTTGATTTATATCAGCGAAAGCCGCAAGCTTCACATCAGCCATCATCGCCAGCCGGCGCATGTGCCCTTTGGCCATATTGCCTGCGCCGATAAACCCCACTTTAACCTGCATGGTGCCTACCTCCCAGATTCATGCCAAGATTGGGTTATTATTCAGGCCGCCAGCGACAGCCGATGGCAGCCTACGGCATTTCTTCTGGGGAGAGAGGCGCAATCCTTTTCCAATAGCTGAAGTTATCGGACAAATGCTGAAGTTATCGGATCGGAGTCAATCCTTAGGTTTGGCCAGGATGGATAACAGTACCCCTAAGATGATGGCGGTGGCCAGTCCCAGACCCACGATTTCGAACACCCCGGTAAATAGGCCTTCCCAGCCCAGGCGGGAGGCTTCCTGCACCACCCCGCGGGTGATCGACGCGCCGAAACCGGTGACGGGCACCAAAGCCCCGCCGCCGGCCACATTAAGGAGGGGTTTATACAGACCGAACCCTTCCAGAGCGGCGCCGATCACCGTCAGGCCCACCAGCACGTGGGCAGGAGTGTATTTGGTGTAGTCATATGCCAGCTGGGCTAAAACACAAATGGCCCCGCCGACTAAAAAAGCTATCAGATAGATCACGGCGTCATTCTCCTCATGCGGCGCTACCTCTCCAGGACTATGGCATGTGCAATACAGGGAATCGATTCTCCCTGCTGATAGGAGAGCGGGCTGAAAAGTGCCCCGGTCAAGACGGCCAAAACCCGCTCAAACCGGCCTTTCTGCATCTCCTTCAACACATAACCCAGCAACACCAACGGCGCGCAGGCCGCCCCGCTGCCCCCCGCCTTTACCTTCTGGGTCGGGGAAAAGATGGCCGCCCCGGCATCTTCATGCTTGTTGCCCAAGCTGATGCCGGCCTCTTTGATCAGCTCTTTGAAAAGCTTCTTCCCAAATGCCGCCAGATCGCCGGTGAGCACCAGGTCGTAATCGGCGGGCGTTCTCCGCAGATCGTCCAGGTGGCGGAGGAAGGTATCGGCGGCAGCCGGGGCCATGGCCGCCCCCATGTCGTTAGGATCTTTCAAGCCATAGTCCACCACCCGCCCGACAGTGATATGCGTAATCTTCGGCCCCGGGCCTGGACCTGGCCCCGGCCCCGGACCTGGGCCCGGACCCGCCTTTTGCAGTATGGCGGCGGCGGCGCCGGTGACAGTGTATTGACAGGTCTCCTTATGCTGGATATTCATCTCTATGGGGTATCTGAATTGCCGCTCCGCCGTCTGGTAGTGACTGGACACCGCCACCAGGGCATTAGCGGCATAGCCGCCGTCGATGGCCATGGCCGCCACCAGCAGAGCATCGCTGAAGGTGGCGCAGGCATTATATACGCCGATGAAGGGAATCTGCAAAGTGCGAGCGACGAAATTGGCGGTGACGATCTGGTTCAACAGGTCGCCGGCGACAAAGAGATCCACCTGCTCGGCCTTGAGGTTGGCGGCAGAGAGCGCCTCTTCGCAAGCCTCCTGCATGAAGAGGCGTTCGGCGGCTTCCGCTGACAGCTTTCCTCGCATATAATCATTCCGCACCTGGTCGAAATACTGCCCATAAGGTCCTTGGCCTTCTTTGGGACCGGCGTTGGTGGCGGCGGCGGCAATGCCCGGCCGGTTTTTAAACTGGATGGTCCAGCGGCCAACCCTGTTCAATCAGTACACCCCTATCTGAGCAGGGATAAAACTGCAATCTTCAATAACCCGGCAAAAAAGCCGGCGACGGTGCCCCACACCAGGATGGGACCGGCGATGAGGAACATCTTGCACCCCAGGCCTAAAATAAATCCTTCCCGGCGGAAATCCATCGCTGCCGCCACCACGGTGTTGGCAAAACCGGTGATGGGCACAGCAGCGCCGGCTCCGGCGAATTCGGCGATTTCATCATATACTCCCAGGGCCGTGAGGAGGGCGCCGAGAAAAATCATAGCCGCCAGGGTGGCGGCCACGGCTTCGCCTTCGCTCGGTTCGATCCGGGAAAAGGCGTCGAAAAAGCCTTGGCCGATGATGCTCAGAATGCCCCCCGTCAAAAAAGCCCGGAAGAGGTCGCGGGCGATCCT
This sequence comes from Bacillota bacterium, assembly GCA_012840225.1. GTDB lineage: Bacteria > Bacillota > Limnochordia > DTU080 > DTU080 > DULU01. Next base: position 6,951 of record DULU01000074.1, on the reverse strand, counting down.
GGGCCGCGGCTCTAACCGCTTCACCTTTTCCTGGTAGCGTTTTTGCGCTTCCTGCGCCGCTTTGTCCACCCGATCGCTCACCTCCGTCCCAAGTGCAAGTGCTGCCGGCCATGCCGAAACGGCCATGCCGGAAAAGCATAGTTAAAAGGCGCATAAGGCGCGACAGAAAGGTAAAAAGGAAGCCGGGGCCGGCAGAGCATAGTGTATAAAACTATTCAGCCGGCCCGGCAGAGATATTATTTCCCTATAGTAGGTGATCAATGCAGCACAGTGAGATGGCGACCGTGCTGCCGGGGAAGGATACCGCCGGTTGCGGCGGGGTGCGGCCGCCGACGGCCCGGGACGCTACACCACTTTCCCCGGGTTCATGATGCCTTTGGGATCGAGGCAGGATTTGATCCGCCTCATCAGCTCGATATTGACCTCGCCGCCATATTTAAGGAAATATTTCCGCTTGGCCTCGCCGATGCCGTGCTCACCCGAGACCTGTCCGCCCAACTCATGGGCCTTCCGGAAGATATCGTCCATCACAGCCGGCAGGGTCTTCCGCCATTTTTCCTCCTCCATCCCTTTTTCTCTCAGGATGTGGATATGGCAGTTGCCGTCTCCGGCGTGACCGTAGGTCCACACCTTCACCCCGTGTTTCTCGGAAAGGGAGTCGCAATAGGTGACAAATTCCGGGATCAGATGAGGCGGCACCACGGCGTCGGCCAGCTCCACCTGACCGATGGTCTTCATGGCCTCAAGGAAAGTGCTCCTCGCCTCCCACAGTGAAGCCTGCCGGTCGCCGGTGTCGGCGATCAACACGTCGAGAGCGCCGGCGGCGAGGCACACCTCGGCAGCTTTTTCATATACCGCTTCCAGCTCGGCCATGGAGTTACCGTCGAACTGCAAAAGCAGGTAGGCGGGAGCGGTGGCATGGGGAAAACGCTTGCCCATGGCCTTCTCCCACACATGGATGACGTCGGTCTGCATAAATTCGATGGCGGTGGGCGAGGTGCGGCTGGTCAACACTTTGGGCACAGCACCGATAGCCTTGGCCAGGGAAGGAAACGGCACCAGGAGGGAGACTTTCTTGCGCGGCAGCGGCAAGAGCCGCACCACGATCTTGGTGATGAACCCCAGAGTGCCTTCCGAGCCGATCATGAGATGCATGAGGCTATAGCCCGATGAGCTTTTGGCCAGCTTGCCGTGGATTTCCGTCACTTGGCCGTCGGGGAGCACCACTTCCAGGCCGCGCACATAATCGCGGGTCACGCCATATTTTACCGCCCTCATCCCGCCGGCATTGGTGGCCACATTGCCGCCGACGGTGGCGCTCTTTTCCCCCGGTTCGGGCGGGTAGAAAAGGCCGAGCTTTTCCACCTCTTTCTGGAAGTCCATCAGGATCACGCCGGGCTGCACCGTGGCCATCAGGCATTCCTGGTCGATCTCCAGGATTTTATTCATCCTGACGGTGGAGATCATGATGCCGCCCCTCGAGGCCACGGCTCCGCCGCATAACCCCGTGCCCATGCCTCTGGGGATCACCGGGATCACCCGCTCGTTGGCATAGCGGATGACGGCCGCCACCTCCTCGGTGGTCTCCGGCTCCACCAGGATGTCGGGGAAGGCCGTGTCCACCGCCAACTCGTCGCGGGCATAGTCCTCGGAGATGGTGTTGCCGTAAAACACTTTCCCGGCCCCCACCAATTTCCTGATCTCTTCGGCATCTTGTGCAGTGGCTTTATTATGAAGCAGCGTCGGCGGCGTCTTTAGCATCGCTGCCTTCACCTCCCAACATTTTTATCAGACCGGGCACGATTTCATATAAATCTCCCACTATCGCCACATGGGCTACATCGAATATGGGCGCATTGGGATCCTTATTGATGGCGATGATGGTTTCGGCACCGCGCATGCCGGCCAGGTGCTGCACCGCGCCGGAGATACCGCAGGCCATATAGAGCTTCGGTCTCACGGTTCTTCCCGAGAGGCCGACCTGTTGCGACTGAGGCATCAACCCCTGCTCCACGAGGGGCCGGCTGCTCCCCAGCATGCCGCCCAGGCGCTGCGCCAGCTCCGAGAGGAGGGCAAGGCCGCGGGCATTGCCGGCTCCCCGCCCGGCCGCCACGATCACATCGGCTTCGGTGATGGCGGCTTTCTTGGCTCCCTGCATCACTTCCAGAACGGTGATGCCGCTCGTCAACTCGGCGGGGCTCAACTCCAGGCGATATACCTCGCCGCGGCGCTCTGCCTGCCTTTTGGCGGCCTCCATCACTTTGTAGCGCACCGTGGCCATCTGCGGCCGATGGTGCGGCGTAATTATGCGGGCCATAACATTCCCGCCGAAAGCCGGCCTGGTCTGTACCAACTCGCCGTTCGGGCGCACATCCAGGCTGGTGCAGTCGGCGGTGAGGCCGGTGCGCAAGCGGGTGGCCACCCTGGGAGCCAGCGAACGGCCGATGTGGGTGGCGCCGATCAACATGATGGCCGGCCGGCAGGCCGCCGTCGCCTTGCAGAGAGCGGTGGTATAGGGCTCCGCTTTATAATGGCGCAGTTCCGGCTGGTCAAAAAGGTAGACCCCCTCCACGCCGTAATACAAAAGCTCTCCGGCCAGGTCCTCGATGCCGCTCCCGACCACCACACACCAGAGCGGCTGGTGGAGCGCGCCGGCGAGTTCCAACCCCTTACCGATCATCTCCAGGCTCACCGGGTGCATGCGCCCTTCCCGCTGTTCAATGAAGACCAACACCCCGCGGGCCGACTCTTTGTCGATCACGAAGGGGGGAAGGGAGAGGGAGGGGGAGGAGGAGGGGAATGTGGAGGAACCGGAAGCGTCCCCCGGCGCCTTTTGCCCATTTTGCTCCGCCGTCGCCGGTGCGGGCGCGAGTATCTCCTCTACCAGGGATATGGCGCCTTCGGGACAGGCGTCCACACAGGCGCCGCAAAGCCGGCAGTCGTCGGTGAAGTTCACCTTCTCATCCTCTATAACAATCGCTCCGAAAGGACAGGCCTCCACGCAGTTGCCGCACAGGGTACACAATTGCCGATCTACAGACATATAGCTCATGCGATTTTCATCTCCCGCAATTTACCTGCCAGACGAGCGGCCAGCTCTGCCGGGGCGCCGCTCCAGGTCTCCTTGGATTGATCGAATGAAGGCGGAAACACTTTTTCCACCCGCGTGGGCGAGCCGTTCAGGCCGAACCAGCCCCGCATGTCGCTCTCCCCGGAAATGTCGGCGGCGGACCAGATCTCCACCGCTTTCTGCCGCGTAGCTTTCTTCAGAAGGTAGGAAGGCAGGCGCGGCTGGCATACTTCCTTGCTGCAGGTGAGAAGAGCAGGCATGGTCACCTGCAGCGTTTCCACGGTATCGCTCATATCGGCGACGACGGTGAGCACTCCGCTCGTCGGATTGATATCGACCAGCTCCTTGACATAGGCCACGTGAGGCAGGCCCAGCAATTCCGCCAGGGCCGGACCCACCTGGGCCGTGTCGCCGTCGCTGGTCTGCATGCCTACCAATATCAGATCCGGCCGGCCCAGCTTCTGCAGGGCGCAGGCCAAAGCGGTGGCGGTGGCCAATGTATCGGCCCCGGCAAAGGCGCGATCCGAAAGCAGGATGCCCCGGTCGGCCCCCAAAGCATAGGCTTCGGAGATCATCACCTGTGCTTGTGGCGGACCCATAGAGACCACGGTCACCGTGCCCCCATGGCGCTCCTTGATCTGCTGGGCCAGCTCCAGGGCGTATAAATCATACAAATTGGTTTTGGCATCGACGCCTTCCCGCTTCAAGGTACCTTTTTCCCTGTCTATCTCCACTTCGGTGGTATCTGGCACTTGTTTCATGCACACAACAATATCCAACACTATTGCCTCCTGTGTCCCGTTCTTGGCAAATTATACCGGGATCAGCCGGGATAACGTCCCATACTTATTCGCTGTCATCTGCACCAGCCCTTTGTTCATAACCCTTTGATTGTGATAAAATAAATAAGTCCAGTATATGCTGCCGACTTATGCTGCCGACGATAAGGGTTAAGGAGCCGATCGCCTTGGAAGAACATTTATTTACCATTATCCGTGCTATTCCAATCGAATACTTATTGTTCGCGGCAGGATTGTTGATTTTTGCCAGTGTGGCCACTTCCAAATTGGCCGGTCGTCTGGGAGTTCCCGTATTGCTCATCTTCATGCTGGTCGGTATATTGGCCGGGTCGGAGGGGCCGGGCGGCTTCTATTTCGACGATGCCTGGCTGGCGCAGCTGATGGGCACCATCGCTTTGGCCATCATCCTCTTCGCCGGCGGCATGAGCACCGACTGGAATTATGTGAAGCCTGTTTTCGGTCCGGCAGTGGTCCTGGCCACGGCGGGTGTGGCTGCGACCGCCGGCCTGATGGGCTTATTCAACATGCTGTTCCTGCGCATGTCTTTCCTGGAGGCCATGCTCCTGGGCTCGGTCATATCCTCCACCGATGCCGCGGCGGTCTTCGGGGTGCTGCGCACCAAGCGCTGCGCGCTGAAAGGGACGCTATCTCCCCTCCTGGAGCTGGAATCGGGCATGAACGATCCCATGGCCATCTTCCTCACCATGGGTTTGGTCCATCTCATCACCAATCCAGGCTCCTCGTTCTTCGATCTTATCTCTCTCTTCTTTACGCAGATGTTCTTCGGTATCACGCTCGGCCTGGTGTTCGGCTGGTTGATCATTCGCCTGCTGAATCGCATCAAACTGGAATTCGACGGCATGTATCCGGTGCTTTTGATGTCGCTGGTGATCATCGTCTATGCCATTACCGCCGCCATCAAGGGAAGCGGCTTTTTGGCCGTTTATATAATGGGCATATATATCGGCAACAGCAACGTTATTCACAAACGCAGCCTGGTGCGTTTCTCCGACGCCATGGCCTGGTTGATGCAGATACTGATGTTCATGACTATGGGCCTTCTGGTTTTCCCCTCGCAGCTCGCCCACATCATCGGCATCGGCTTGTTGCTATCGTTCATCCTGATGTTCATCGCCAGGCCGGTGGCCATGTTTTTAATGCTGGCCTTCTATAAATTTTCACTTAAGGAGAAGCTCCTGATCTCCTGGGTGGGCCTGAGAGGGGCGGTGCCTATTGTCCTGGCCACCATCCCGCTCCTTGCCGGCGTAAATGAAGCCCAGAGCATCTTCAACGTGGTCTTCTTCGTCGTTCTGACCTCCGCGGCCCTGCAGGGATCCACCATTCCCATGGTGGCCAAGTGGCTGGGACTGGGAGCCGACATGCTGCCGCAGACCGTGCAGCCGCTCGAGCTCAATGCCGAAAACATCAACAGCGTCCTGGCGCAGATCTTTGTCGAGCCCGACTCCTTCGCCGCCGGCCGGGAGCTGGTGGAGCTCAAGCTGCCGCCCGAGACGCTCGTCGTCCTCATCGAGCGGAACAATCAGTATATCGTGCCCACGGGCCGCACCCGCCTCGAGGCCGGCGACAGGCTGACCCTCCTCGGTAACAGCCAGGTGATTGACGACACCAAGCATCTGTTTGCCTCGGCTCCCGAGAAGGCCAAGACCGCTTCTCCGGTGATCTAACCGGCCGGGGCGCCGGCTCTCTTCTATCTCTCTTTCTCCTGTTCTCCTGCTCTCCTGCTCTCTTTCTCATGCGGCGGTCTCCCGGGACCGCCGCTTTTTTGATTACGACGACGAGCGGTAGCTTCGCCCGCCAGTTGCGTTGGGGGGAGGTGCGCATTTTTTACCAAAGTAGGGCTTAAAAGCGGGGTGATGCGAACTTTTTTCCAAAGTAGGTTTCGGCGGCAGGCAACAAAACAGGTTGCCTGCAAGAAAACCCCAGCTATTGACCGAGGAATGGTAACGCTGTCTCTCCACTCCTGCCGGTCAAGAGAGAGTCATCCGCACTTTGGTAAAAATTTCGCATCACCTATCACATTGCACCTGCAGTTTTGCTCTTCGCCGCCGGTCTGGCACCTACAACTGGCTGCTGCACATTGTGCCCACGGGTCGCACCCGCCCGGGTGCCGGCCACTTTCTCTCCTGCAGCGGCCTCTTCAGCCCGCCACCTTCTTGATAATGGCAGCGAGCGGCATTTCCGCCAGCGAGTTGAGGATCAGATCAGCCTGGTCAAAGACGAGGTGCCTGGTCAGGTCGTGAGGAATCACCACACAATAGAGGCCGGCCGCTTTGGCGGCGAGGAGCCCGTTCAGCGAATCCTCAAAGGCGATGGCTTCGTTCCCCGCCACCCCCAAAGCAGCCAGGGACGCTTGATAAAGATCCGGATACGGTTTCACTTTCTCCACATGATCGGCGCACTTGATATCGTCAAAATAGGCCAATAAACCATGCCTGGCCAAGAGCCCCTCCACCCAGCTTAAGGTGGAGCTGGAGGCCAGGCCGACCCGTATGTTCAGCTCCCGCGCTGCCAAGAGGCACTCCACGACGCCCGGCATCACCGGTTTCTCCGCCACCAGAGAAAGATGGCGTTCCCGGCGGCGGGCACCGACGGCCTGCCGGTCAATGGTGCGGTTGACCTGCTTTTCCAGGTAGTCATAGGGATCAAAGGCGTCGGCCGAGGTGCCGATGCAGGCTGCCCAGACCTCCACCGGCAGATGGCTGCCATGCTCGGTATAAATTTCCTGCCAGGCCTGGAATTCCGCAATTTCCGTATCGATGATCACGCCGTCGAAATCGAATACCACTGCTTTGATGGCCAAGTGGTTCACTCCTTTTGCAGGATGATCTGCCGCGGTCTAGAACCCCTTTATACAAAATAAACCACTTCAGGTTTAAGGAGGTAAGACATAGTTGTGCAAAAAATTCATAACGATGATTATTGCAGCATGCCTCTGTTTAGTTTGGGCCACGTTCAGTCAGGCTGCCGAGGTCGCTATAGTCAACGGTAGTTATGAGGAGGAACCGGTCGACAACATCATTCCCGGTTGGCCGGCACCGTTCGGGGCCGGAGTGGTCGGAC
>DULU01000073.1 GCA_012840225.1 Bacillota bacterium | reverse complement strand
TTCTCACCGGGACCGGACTCATGTCCGCCCCGCATCTCCAAAAGAGCTCCTTTCCGGGTTTCCAAAAAGCCTATTTTTTTCGCAAGGCTTCTCATTTACCACGCTGTTTAGTTGTCAAGGACCGCTTTTCCACTCGCCCCGCCAGCCTTTTATTTTCTTCGGCTCACAGCGGGCGGCTTTGATTCTAACATGTCCGCAGCTGGGAGTCAATTACCATTTTAAAACTGACCTTACAGTTTTTAGGTTGACTACCGGCCGCAAGGAGTATCATACCCTATTCATCTCACCGGTGCAATAGGTAAATACATCCTCGACCATAAAAAATGAAAAGGACTAAGCTATCCTTTTGTTTAAACTGATATGCGGGTTGTCGATTCCCCCCGGAGCGCCAAACTAAAGTCAAGAAAGAATGTGAAAGGCAGGAACGTAAAGCATGTTGGAAGAGCAATATAGGCAAATTGCCAAAGAGATGATCATGGCCGGTGTAAAAGCGGCTGATCCCACCGCGTCGGTGCAAAGCAATGTCTCGCTGGACAAAGAGGCCGGCATACTCACCATCTGCGGGCAGAAATATGCTCTCAAAGATTATCAAAAGATATTGCTGTTCGGCGTGGGCAAAGCCGCCTGCCCGATGGTGGCGGCCTTCGAGCAGATCATCAAACCCGACGACGGCGCCGTGATAACCAAAATCGGCAGCGAAATCAGCCAGGTACCGGTGAATTCGGTTCCCGTCTATTATGCTTATCATCCCGAACCGAGAGAGATCAATGTGGAGAAGACGAGGGAGATCATCAGCAAGATCGAATCCCTTGATCCAAAGAAAAGGTCCTTGGTAGTGATGATGGTATCCGGCGGCGGATCGGCGCTCTTCTGCATGCCGGCTCCCTCCATTTCGGTCGAAGATATGTTCAGGCTGAATGAGCTGTTGATGAAATGCGGTGCCACCATTCACCACATCAACATCATCCGCAAACACGTCGATATGGTGAAAGGAGGGCGCTTCGGCCGGTTGTGCGTCGAGCATGGCGCCGACGTGGCCACCCTCATCGTGTCCGACGTCGTAGGCGACGATCTGAGCACCATCGCCTCCGGCCCCACTTATAAAGACGACTCCACCTTTGCCGACGCCATCGATTTGATGAAGCGTTATAAGATCTGGGACGAGGCCCCTCTTTCCATCCGCGCCTACCTGGAGAAGGGGCTGAACGATCCTAGCTTGGAGCCGCCGCGGGAGATACCGGCCGGAGTCTCAAACTTCCTGATTGGTACCAACCTGACCGCCATGCAGGCCGCAAAGCAGGTGGCTGAGAAGCACGGCTTCAACACCATCATCCTGACCACCCAGAACCGTGGCGAAGCGAAAATCGTGAGCTTAGCGTATATGGGCATAGCCAAGGAGATCCAGGATTCCGGCAACCCCATCTCCCCACCGGCTGCTCTGATCGTCGGCGGTGAGATGATCGTCACCTTTGATTGGGAAGACCGCGACGGTTTTGGTCCCAACCGGGAATTTGTCTTGAGCGGAGCGATAGAGATTGCCGGACGTCCCAACCTGGTGATCGCCGGAGCCGATACCGACGGTGTGGACGGAGAAGGCAAATCCGGCGCTATTGCCGACGGCAGAACCATCGCCCGCAGCAAGCTGGATCCCGACTATTATCTAAATAAACACGATGCGGAGATCTTCTTCGACGCTCTGGGAGATTCCCTGCAATTCCAGAGCCGGACCAATGTCAACGACATCATCGTGATACTGGTCGGTCCGAAAAACTGAACCGCCAACATTGAATGAAGGCTCACATGAAGAGTGAAGAGCCGCCGCGCCGGCACTTTTCCCCGCGGCGGCTTATTATTTTCGGACACCGGCCACGTTTAAGCCCCGGCTACGTTTAGGCCCCAGCCATGCTCAGGCACCTGCTATGGATGGTCAGGCACTAAACACATAGCGCAAGGCGATTAGCAACACCACTCCGGGAATGCCCAAAAAGCCAGCCACCAGGGCGGTGACCGGATTCAGGCCGATATGCAGCCCTATCAAGGCTCCGCACCAGTTGACTAGCCACAGAAGGGCAAACCCGAATAAACCGTTGACCAGCAGGCGGAAAAACCAGCGCAGCGGGGTGTAAAGCAACCTGGTCATTATATAAAGAAGTATTAGGCCGAATATATAGGCCATCAGAGTAGCCAGGTTCAAAGTGGCCACCACCCGCTGATATATATGTGCCTATCAATGGTGATATGTCCGCGAGGTGTTAATCAACTGTCCGGTGGGAGCTTTATAATTCAACCCTTCGGCTCTGGCTTGTTTAAGCAGGTATACATATTTCTTCTCTGTGGCGTCCATCCAGTAGATGGCATGATCAACCAGATCCGGATCGGTGACGTTATCGAAATAGGCTTTGGCCGTCAACCAATCCTGCCTGGCTTTGTCCACGGAATCCAGCAGACTGGGTATTGAGGAAAGTTTCTGTACTTCTTCATCGCCAACCAACTGGCTGCCGATCAGCTCTATGAATTTCTTGAACCACTTGGTCATCAAGCTTTCCCCCCGGTGCCAACAGAACCATGCTAACGAAAGTATAGGCGGCTGGTGACGGCAATATTCTCCCACAGCCGGCAATTCTTAAGACAGGTTCAGTTCATTTTTCTCTCCTCCAATTCTGTTCGGTTTGCAGTGATGCCAGACAGAGCCGTGCTCCCTCGCCGGTGGCAGGCTACCGAGCCACTTCGGCTGCTCATCACCAACGGGAACCTTGTATCAACAATGGTAGCCCGTCACCGGCAGGGTCCTTGCAACAACGGCAGCCTGTCCCCGGCAAGGACCTTACACCGGCGGGGGGCCTTGTCTCAATTTTTCAGTATGAACATCCTGTTTCCCGGGATGTTCAGCTTTTGGGCCGCATCCCGCCAGCAAACGTTGAACCAGGCAGTATACTTATTCAGGTAATAATGGCCGATGCCTCGAAAGGAGCGGATCCAGCTCCGGTAAAGCCGCTTTATGAACTGACCGGAAGCCGAGAACATCAATTCCGTGGAATTGCGCAGGTAGCGAGGCCAATATATATTCGGTGTATCCGGCTTGATTATATCTTTCAATATTTCCCATTTTCTCTCTTCGCCCGTCAGGGGCATATCCCTGAAGGGATCGGGACCGGTCGACGGCAAAACCTGGTTGTCGTCCAGCCAGGGCTGGATAAACTGGAATGCTTCCCGGCAAACCACCGCTCCCGGAGCGACGAAATGCCGCAGGAGTTCGTCCAGGGAG
>DULU01000002.1 GCA_012840225.1 Bacillota bacterium | reverse complement strand
GCGGGAAGGAGAACGCCGTCGGGCCGTTTTTCAGAGGCGATGATGCCGACGATGTGACGGCACAGGTCATCGAAAGCCGCCGCCTGATGAAGCGCAAATTGGCTGCCCTGCAGGCGGAAGCGCAAGCGGCAGCCGGCGCGGGAGCAACGGCAGGGAGTGTGGATATGATCAACATCCCCTCCATACCTTGTTTCCGCATGACCCGGCGTCTGGTGGGTCCTTTCTCCCTCGGTGAGCGGCATATGCATACCTGGTTTGAAGATGCCGTCGGTTTGACGGGGGACTGGAGAAAGCCGGGTCCGGTATATGCCATCCCGCTTAGAGCGTTGATCGGAGCCAAAAACCGCAATCTGGCGGCGGCCGGCCGCTGTATGTCGTCCGACAGGACGGTCTGGGATGTGACCAGAGTGATTCCCACCTGCGCGGTCACAGGCGAGGCGGCCGGCACTGCCGCCGCCATGGCGGTAGCGGAGACGACCGGCGACCTGCAGGCGCTGCCGGTGAAAAAGCTGCAGGAGGCGCTCACTTCTCAAGGGGTGCTCCTGGATCCGGAACTGGTGAAGCCGGTGGCCGATTAAATATATCATTAATACCTTAGAATCGAGGACGCTATTGAATATTGGGGTTTTGAAAGAGATCAAGGATCAGGAAAACCGGGTGGCGGCCACTCCGGAAATAGTGCGCAGCCTGCGGGAGCGCGGCCACCGGGTGCTGGTGGAGAGCGGCGCGGGAGAGGGTAGCGGCATCACCGATGAAGAGTACCGGCGGGCCGGAGCCGAGCTGGTAGGAGCGGCCGCAGCCTGGAGCGCCGATTTGATCCTCAAGGTGAAAGAGCCTTTGCCGGAGGAGTATCAATACCTGCACCGGGGGCAGATGCTCTTCACTTATCTGCACCTGGCGGCGAATGCCGAGCTGGCGGTGGAGTTGGTAAAGCGTGAAGTCACGGCCATAGCCTATGAAACCATCCAGCTCCCCGACGGCAGCCTGCCGCTGCTCATACCGATGAGCGAAGTGGCCGGACCCATGGCTGTACAGATCGGCGCGCGCTACCTGGAAAAACCCTATGGCGGTCGGGGCGTGCTTCTGGGCGGAGTGCCCGGGGTCCCACCTGCCGAGGTGGTGATCATCGGTGGGGGCACGGTGGGAGCCGGCGCCGCCAAAGTGGCTTTAGGCATGGGCGCCCATGTCACCCTTCTCGATGTCAATCTGGAGCGCCTGCGCTATCTGACCAACATTTTTCACGGCACCTTTACCTCCGTCATGTCCAATCATTACAATCTGGACAGGGCGGCGCGTTATGCCGACCTGTTGATCGGCGCCGTCCTCATTCCGGGAGCGAGAACGCCGGTCCTGATCAAAGAGGAAACCGTGGCCCACATGAAAAAAGGTGCGGTGATCATCGATGTGGCGGTGGATCAAGGCGGCTGCATCGAGACCATCGACCACACCACCACTCATTCCGATCCTATATACATCCGGCACGGCGTGATCCATTATGCCGTGCCGAATATACCGGGAGCGGTGCCCCGCACCTCCACCTTTGCTTTGACCAATGCCACCTATAAATATATCCTGCAGCTGGCGGAGAAAGGCGTGGCCGCCGTCCGCCATGATCCGGCGTTAGCCCTGGGCGTCAACACCCACAAAGGCGCCGTGGTGTGCCAAGCGGTGGCCGATGCCTGCCGCCTGACTTATACACCGCTGGAGCAGGTGTTGTAGTTATGCAGCGTTAGGCAATGTATGTCAGCTTTTCCCGCAGCACCTGGTATCTGGGCCGGCCCCCTGAGAAGAAGGTCTGCATGTCCCTGATGATATGCAGGCCGAGGGTCCGAGACACCTCTATGGTAGGGCCGGCCATGCCCGGGGTGATCAACACATTCGGCAGTTTGCGGTAGGGGCTGGCCGCGCACTGGGCATCACGGAGAGTCTCCAGGTAAACATCCAGGGCGGCGTAGATGCGTCCGGTGGCCAGCTCTTCATACAGCGCCTCGTGATCTATCAGGCCGCCGCGGGCGGTGTTGACCAGGAGGGCGCCGTCCTTCATCAGCTTCACTTCCCGCCGCCCTATCATGCCGGCTGTTTTCTCATTCAGCGGGGCGTGCAGGGAAACCACATCGCAGCTCGACAAGAGCTCATCCAGCTCCGCTTTACGCACACCGAGGATTTCCGCGTCTTCTGCGGAAAGATAGGGATCGTAAATCAGGATTTCGATATCATCTTCGTAAGCCTTGAGGAAACGGAGCAAATAACGGCCGGTGGCGCTTGCTCCGATGAGGCCGATTTTGGTGTGATGCAGGCCGTGATTGTGGCTATAGTCGCCGGAAGGATATAAAACAGTATCGCCACGGGTGCCCTGGGTGGCGAAAGCATTATGATGGCGGACGAATTGTCTCCTGGCGGCGATGATCATGCCGAAAGCCATCTCCCCGACCGATTTGGCTATGAGGGGGGAGGCGCTCAAAACTACCACTTGATCATAGGATTCGGGCGGGACCAGCTTGCGGACGGAACCGGCCGCATGACCGATGATGCGGAGCTTCTTGGCCTGGGCAATCGTCTCGGCGCTGAAGGGACGCAATCCCCAGGAAGTAAGGCAGCCGTCGGCCGGGGCCAGCGCCGCGGCCACTTCGGCTTCGGTCATCTGGGCGCCGTCATACTTTTGATATTCGGCAAAGGAAGTTAAAAGGCTTTCGGCCTCGGGCGTCATCACTTGATGATACCTTTTGTTCGGGATAAGGGAGACCACCAGCGGTTTAGCCATTGCAGTTACCTCCTGACTGACATTATGCCCTGTGGGAAGAGTGGTTAGTTGACTGTGTGTATCATATACATTATATTAAGGGTTAGAAACGCCTGTGTCAATAAACCAAGATAAGTATTATGGGGGTAAAGGTGCAGTTAACAACCATATAGGGTTAACTGGAATTAATTACTACAGGAAAAAGCAAAGGAGATGGGCGAATGAAAACAGCATTACATACCGTCAGCTATGCCGGTCTCTGGCCTGGTCAGGCCAGGCTGAGCCTGGACCAGGTGATCAGCAAGGCGGCGGCTTTAGGCTTCGACGGCCTGGAGATCATGGCCAAAAGGCCGCATCTGTCGGTATTGACCATCGATGAAGAAGTGGACGCGATCGCCGGTCTGCTGCGCCGGCATGGTTTGGCTTGCGCATGTCTCGCGGCCTATACCGATTTCACCGGCGGCGCGGATTCCCCGGAAGTGCCGTTTGGGGAGATGCAGGTCTTATATATCACCCGTCTGGCGCAAATAGCCGAAAAGCTCGGCTGCCAATTGATCAGGGTCTTTACCACCTACACCCGGCAGGAATTGAGCTATAGCGAACAGTGGTGGCGCTGCGTGCAACTGCTGCGGGAATGTGCCCAGCGGGCGGCAAACTACGGCGTCACCATCGGTATCCAGAATCATCATGATGTAGCCGTCACCGCGGCGGAACTGAAAGCCATGATCAAGGAGATCGGCGAGCCTAATGTCAAGCTCTGCTGGGATGCCTGGTCGCCTACCCTGCAAAAGCAGAATCTGCCGGCCGACACCAAAATGCTGAAAGGATTGATCGCTTTCACCACGGTGGCCGATTACCAGCTGCGGCCGCGTTTCCGCTACCGGAGAGAGTTGGTCAACTATGAACAGACCATGGATGCGGTGCAGGCGGTGAAGATGGGTGAGGGCATCATCGATTACCGCACTTTTCTCAAAGTGCTGCAGGAAGACGGCTATGACGGTTATGTTTCATATGAGATGTGTTCACCTATAGTCGGCGGCGGCTCGGAAGAGAATCTCGACGCCTATTGCCGGGCCTTCTTGTCCTTCATGGACGACCTGAGGAAAGGATGAGCGGACATGCCGTTCAGGTGGTTTCCGGCGTCGGCGGCGGCGCAATTGGATCTATTGGATATAGAGCGGATAGTGGCGGCCGCCGAGAGGATTTTTCGCACGGTGCCCTGGACTATAGACGGCCCGGAGGAGTTTATGGACCAACTGAGGCAGTTCGGCTGTGAGGTGGAGGGGCGAAAGGTCCGCTTCACGGCCGGAGCAGCCGACCAAACTCTGCAACTGATCAGGGAATATAGGGAGAAAAATAAGGCAAAGCAGATGGCGGCCGGCGAAAAGAAGGCAGCCGCACCGCAGGTGACGGCTTTCACCCACGGCCAGGCCATGTGGTGTGCCGATCCGATCACCAATACCCTGCGGCCGGCCACGAAAAAAGATCTGGCCGAATGGTGCCGGGTGGTTAACAACATTTCGGAAATTGTGGATCGGACCCATCCCACTTTCCTGCCGCAGGATGCCCCACCCGGAACACGGGAGTTCCACGCTTTTGTTACCATCCTGCTCAACAGCGACAAGCCCTATCGTGTCTCGGCATACTCCAAGGCGATACTGAAATACTGGGTGGAAGCTCTGACCATATATTACGGCACCCGGGCCAAAGCCATTGAAAACATCGGCTGTCCGGCCAAGGTCTGGGTGAACACTCCTTTCACCATCTGCCGCGAAGTCATTGAGGCGGCAATGGAATTGCGCCGGTTGACCGGCAAGCCGCTGGCCATCGGCTCTATTCCCTGTGCCGGTATCGCCACGCCGGTCACTCCTGCCGGTGCTCTCGCTCTCACCACGGCCGAAGTTTTGGGCATGAATGCCATCGCTTTGGCGGTGGACGGGAAAGTGCTGGGATGGAGTGCCAGCCCGATCTGTTTTGACTTCAAATCCGGCATCCATACGGAATGGGGGCCGGAGACGATCTTGCTCCAAACAGCGGTCAGCCACATCGCCGCTTACCTTTTCGGCACCATTCCCAGGGTACAGGCCACCTCCATGGTGGCGGCCCAAGTGCCGGGCGAGCAGAGCATGGCGGAGCGGGCCTTTGGCTTCGGCATGGCCTTTCTGGGCGGGGTGCGCCGCTTTGGCGTCGGCTGTCTGGCCTTCTCCGATGTGGCCTCCCTGGTGCAGCTGATGCTGGACATGGAATTGGTTTCCGCCATGAACAAGTTGGCGGAAGGTTTTACTGTCGATGCAGAGACGCTGGCGGAAGAACTGATCAAGGAAGTGGCGCCAAAAGGTGCGGACTTTGCAGCCACAGATCATACGCTCCGCCATTTTCGCCAGGTGCAGTGGTTTCCTGAGCTGATGGATCGGCGCCTGGCCACCGCCTATATGAAAGATCCTCTCACCATGCTGGAGAGGGCCAAAAGCAAAGCGCTGCATCTGCGGGAGAAAGCACCTAATCTCTGCCCGCTGGATGAAGAGCAGAAAGAGGAGTTGACCAAGCTCTTGGCCGTGGCCGACAGGGAACTGGGGTAAGATAGGTTAGGTTAAGTAATCGTTCAACGTGGCCTAAACCCTGTGGCTACACCGACGTCGTGGGCCACGATATGCAGGGCTGTCACCTTTGACAGGGGGGCAGCCCTGTTCACTCATTAAACTTATCATGGCGCAGATCGAGAGCCAAGGTGGCACCGCCGACCGTGGCCGCGCTGGGCACCAACTCGGAAAAAGCGATATTCACGGTCTGGTATTCAGGACCCAGCAGATGGTCTTCCACATGCTTTTTCAAAGAATCGGCAATGAGGTGACTGGCCTCGACAATCTGGCCGCCGAGGACAATTAGTTGCGGGTTGAGCAGATGCACCACAGTGGCAATGGCAACGGCCAGATTTTCGGCCACTTCGGCAAAAATGTTGCAGGCCAGGCGGTCGCCGGCTTCGGCAGCCGCCACCAGGTTGGTGAAGGTGATCTGGTGCGGTTCCGTTACCCTGAGCGGCCGGGTGAGGACTGAACCGACGCCCTCTTTATATGCTTCCTCTACCAGATGGATATGGGCGGGAATGCTGACCAGGGTCATCAGGCAGCCGCGGTTGCCGCATATGCAGCGGCGGGAACAGCCTGGTACCGGCATGTGTCCAAGCATGCCGGCGGCATATTCGTGCCCGAACCATAAACGCTTATCAACGATGGTAGCCATGCCGACGCCGTTATCGATATTTATATAGACAAAATTGCGGGCCAGTTTGCCCTGTCCCCACCACATTTCGGCAATAGCCGCCGCATTGACCCGCCAATGCACCGTAACAGGGATGTTGAGCAGCCCGGCGAGTTTTGGGCCGATGGGATAGTTGCGCCAAGCTTCATAGCCGGGCAAAAACTTGACCATCCCGGCCTGATGATCGATCATGCCCGGTAAAGCCAGGCCGACACCGACCAGGTCTGTTACCTCCAGGCCGGCTTTGCGGGTGACTGTGGCCAAACCTTCCTTGATTTCCGGCAACACCTCATCAGGATGGGCTGTATGTTCGAAATCGATGGTATGCTGGGAGCGGAGAATTCCGGCAAAGCCGATCACCACAAACTCCAGGTATTCATCCCGCATCTGAATGCCGGCCGCATAGGCATATGAATCGTTGATTTCCAGAGGCTGTACCGGTCTGCCCGATGTGCCAGTGTCCGTTTGCTCCGTCTCGCGCAGCATTTTTTCCGCAATCATGGCTGAGGTGATCTTGGTGATGGCCGCCCGGCTGAGTCCGGTGATCTCCGCCAGGTCGGAACGGGATAAGGCGCCATATGTGCGTATGGCTTCAAGCACCAGACTGGGGCCGGCCGCCGATTTACGCCGTTCGCTGAAGAACGAAGCATCAGCCGGCAGGCCATTTCCTTCCGTGTATGGAGTGGGCATGTACTACCTCCAACTGGCCAATTAATTGACATGGTGTACTTAGGTTTTATGTTACCCGGCACATATAGAGGTGTCAATGTACCTGGATAAATTCAGGGCTTGTGCGTCGGACCAAGGGGTAGTGACAGGTGTGATATACTGTGTAAATCCTGTGCGCCGGATTATAAAGTTACATGCCGTATATGATTAATAAAGTGGATTGACGATAGGTTTGGAAAGCGATAATATGAAATAGATAGTACATATAGTGTATTAAGTGGCGGTGTGGAAGGAGAAGAGCATGAACAAGTTCGGTTTACGGCCTGTGATGGTCGATGTGTCCATGAGTGATGAAAACAGCGTTACACCGCTAAAGTTCGGCAACGTGGTGATGGATCATACCACCTTGGTGCAGGTGCGGGTTACCGCAGAGAACAACAATGGGAGCAGGGCTTCCGGCTTGGGTGCCATTTTCCTCGCCGATTTATGGGCTTTTCCCTCAAAACAGGCCATTCATCATCAAATACAGCATGCAGCGATGAAACAGTTGGTCCAGCTTATTGCCGGCAATCTGTTGACTTACCGGGAGCCGGAGCATCCTATTGCTTTGTTTAGCCGCCTGGAACACGACTTGCCTGCTTTGGCCCAGGAGGCAAGAGAGTTGACCGGTCTGGACCATCAGCTGCCCAAGCTGGCTCAACTGGTATGCGCCTCTCCTTTCGATGCAGCTATGCACGATGCCTACGGCAAACTTCTGGGGCGGCCGGTCTTTGCCGCTTACGGAGCTGATGTGCCGGGGAACTGTGTAGGTGACTATCTGGGGAAACGGTTTGCCGATCGCTATTTCAGCGACTATATCCGCAGTGCACCGCGGCTGGCAGTGCCGATCTTCCATCTGGTAGGCGGGCTGGATCCTATTCATCCGGCCGATATGTCGGCGGATCACCGGCTACCTGACCTTCCCGGCTGCCTGGAACACTGGATCGAGCGCGACGGTCTCTTTTGCTTCAAGGTGAAGCTCACCGGGAAGGACCTGGCCTGGGACCTGGCCCGCCTGGTGGATGTGGCGCTGACGGCGGAAGCCTGCGTCAGGCAGTCTCGCTATTATCTGACGGTTGATTTGAACGAGCAGGCGCCGGATGAACAGTACTGTGTAGAGCTGATGGAAAGGTTCCGGGAAAAATCCCCGGCCGGGTATGAGTCTCTTTTATACATAGAGCAGCCTACCGACCGGGAAGCTCCCGGAGAAATGCATGAGCTTTCCAAGTATAAGCCGGTATTGGCCGATGAAAGCCTGAGCAGTCCGGAGATGATCGACGAGATGAGGCGGCTTGGTTGGTCGGGTGTGGCGCTGAAGACATGCAAGTGTCAAAGCCACCTGTTGCTTTCTCTGGCTAAAGCGACGGAATATGGCACGCCGTACAGCATTCAGGATCTAACCAATCCGGGCTTGGCTCTGCTGCACTCCTTGCTGGTGGGGGCCTGGACCAATCCCGTTATGGGGATCGAATATAACTCGCGCCAATTTTACCCCCATGTCGGCCTGGAAGTGCAACGCCGGCATCCGGCGGCTTTTCAGGTCAAAGACGGGATGGTAAGCGCTGCATCGCTATATCATCCCGGCCTGGGCACCGGTTTCGATCAGATACCTGATGCCGGGCGGATCTCCTCATGGACGGCTTGAGACTAATGAGAGAGGGGCACATATAAATGAAGCTGATCGCTTTTACGAAATGGTTGTGGGACAGACCGGTTGAGGAAGTAGCCAAGATTGTGGCCAAAGCAGGTTTTGACGGCGTGGACTTTCCTGTCCGGGAAAAGATGGGCATGCCGGCGGAAGTTGCCAAGAAAATGCTTCCCCGGGCCAAGGAAGTGTTTGCCGCCCATGGTCTAACAATGGAGCAGTTGGTCACCGACATCACCGGGCCGAGGGAGGATCTGGATGAACTGCTCGGGCTGTTCAGCTCTGTGGGGGTGAAGAAGATCCGGCTGGGTGGGGTGTCCCTGCGCCCGGATTCTACCGCCCGCAAGGCGTTCGATGAGCATCGCCGGTCATTGGCGGCTTTGGAACCTTACCTGAAGAAGCATGGCATCAAAGCAGGTGTGCAGGTGCATAGCGGCAATACGGCACATGCCACCTTGGGACTGTGTTTGTTATGCGTGCAGGACAGGGATCCTGAATGGCTGGGCGTTCAGGTGGATACCGGCCACCTGGGTTACTCCGGGGAGCCGCCGGAGCTGGCCTTAGCCTTGGTTGGACCATATCTGCACAGTGTAAACCTGAAAGCCATCAGGCGCGATGTGGCGGTGGACAAAAAGACCGGTAAGCTCACCTGGCCTATGGTGATCGTGCCTTTGCGCGACGGTATGGTCGATTGCGCCTCATTCCTGCGCACCTTAAAGAAGATGGGTTATGACGAGGCTCTGAGTATTCATCCGGAATATAGATCCCCATATTTCAACTATGAAAAATACACGGAACTCACCACTCAGTTGATCACCGAAGACCGGGAGTATGTGGCGGGTATTTTGAAGGAATTGAGTGATGATTGATCCTACATAGGGGTGTGATCCGGGATGACCTGCAGACCATTCGCTCTATATTGCTGGTTGTTGGCTGTGATTTTAATCCTGCCCGGCAGTCCGGTTATCGCTGCCTTTGATCCGGTGCTGGATCCTGATGTCGTTTCACCACCACCCGACAGTATCCGGGTGGTGGTGCGCGATGGCGGTGAATTGCAGAAAGCCCTGGCTGTCGCCGCTCCGGGGCAAGTCATTGAACTGGCCGACGGGGTGTATGATGCGGGTACATATTTTGCCGTCAGAAAAGTGTCCGGGACAGCAGAGGCTCCCCTCATCATCCGGGCACAGCATCAGGGACGGGCGGAGATCAGCGGCGGTTCCTGGTTTTATGTGGAAGATTCCAGTTATGTGGTGATTGAGGGTTTATTGTTTACCACGGTCGATACGGACAACAATTTTGCGGTGCGGTTGCACAGGACACATCATAGCCGGGTGACCCGCAATAGCTTCGCCCTGGTGGAAAACCCGGCTAATCTGTCCAGCAGACACTGGGTATATGTGGGCGGCACGGGAGCGGACCACAACAGGATCGATCACAACTATTTCGAAGGCAAAAGGCGCATCGGCAATTTCGTCTCCATCAACGGCGACAATGTGCAGGTAGGACAGTATAATCGCATCGATCACAACCTTTTCCGGGATGCCCGGTCGGTAAACGCCAATGGGATGGAAGCCATCCGCATCGGCACGAGCGATGTCTCCCGCTCATATGCCTATACCATCATTGAGTACAATCTGTTTGCCCAGTGCAACGGCGATGCCGAGATCATCAGTGTCAAAAGCGCCGGGAATCACATCCGCTACAACACCTTTTGGGAATGCGAAGGGACCCTGACCCTGCGCCACGGCAACGACAATCAGGTCTATGGTAATTATTTCCTGGGTAACGGCAAACCGCTGACCGGTGGGGTCCGGGTGTACGGCAAAGGCCATGCCGTATATAACAATCATTTTGAGCGTCTGGAAGGTACCGGCTGGCGGTCAGCTTTGACTTTGGGCAGCGCCGATGTGGAAAACCAGGAGACCATTTTGAATTATTGGCGGGTGGAGGAGGTGTTGGTCGCTTTCAACACCTTCGTCGACAATCGCAGCAGCATTGCCATTGCCCCTGATGCAAACCAACCCTTTGCCCCGAAAAAGGCGGTGATCGCCAACAACCTGATCGTATCAAGCCTGCCGGAACCGCTGGTCAGCGTGGGCAAGCCGGCGGAAATCATCTGGATAGGCAACATGGTCTATACCCGCGGCCGCAGCTCCAGTGCCGGTACCTATATAGGTATCAATTTGAAACCGGAGGAAGCCCGTCTGGTTGATCCTCAGTTGCAATGGAGCGTTGCCGGGGTGCATTTTCCGGGAGCAGGCAGTCCTGTTATCGATGCGGCTGAGCTGAGTTACAGTTCCGTGATCGATACCGTGATCTATACCGATATTGAGGGGAAGTCACGCCATGCCCATCCTGA
The DNA here is from genome assembly GCA_012840225.1 of Bacillota bacterium. Lineage (GTDB taxonomy): Bacteria > Bacillota > Limnochordia > DTU080 > DTU080 > DULU01. Next base: position 61,174 of record DULU01000002.1, on the reverse strand, counting down.
CGTAGGCGCCTTTGAATATGCCGGTTATCCCTTGCTCCGCGGCCCGCTTACAGAGGAGGAAGTGGGACCGAATGCCCCTTCGGTCGCAGCGTTCTCTCTCTCCGCTCCGGCAGTATATATCACCAAAGCCGACCTCCACGGCACCTATTATGAGCGGACAGGCTGGTGGGGACCCTTGATTCTTGAGGTCGAGACCGTCACCACCGGGGAGCTCGACCAGGATGTCTTGATATCCGTCTCCGTGAACGACTCCAGAAAAGAGGGAGAGATACGCCGCACCGCCACCGGAGGCCGGGCCGAGTTCCGGCTCAATCAAGGTGAGCTGGGCGATGGTGAACATATATTGACGATAACTGCTGCAGCCGGCGGGCACATGGACACGGCCAGGCTGCATCTGCGGATCGGGAATATCCATTTTTCCAACTTGACTAATTATGCTTACGTGAAAGGCCGTGTCCCTCTCGATGTGGCTGTGGGCATACCACCTGATCAGCTGCAATCAGTACAAGTGATGCTGGACGATGAGCTGATATATGACAATGTCGTTGCCCCTTCCGTTTTGGCTGTCGACACTCTGCCGTTGGCGGAAGGCCGGCATCGCTTGCAGGCGGTTGCCACCAGCATTTATGGAGCGCAGGCGGTAAGAAGTGTTGATATAGAAGTCGACAATAAGTGGGAGATCGTTGATAACCTGCAACCGCCTTTGGACTGGGGCTTTTTCGGGCTGGGGATCATGGAGCGCACCTTGGCCACCGTCAAGTGGCCTGGCTGGTTGCACCAGACGGAACGGCCGGAAGACTTCTTTGGTGATGCCGATCGCTTGACCCCGCAAAGCGATGCTGAAGTGTTTTTGATCTGGGATACGCCAAGACTAACAGAAGCCTTGATCACCCTTTACAGCAAGGATGCTGCTGTCGTCGGGCAGGTAGAATGTGCCGTCTCTGCCGACGGTAGCACCTGGCATGATCTGCCTTACCAAGTAGTAGTGGCGGAGCGTTCCGCAAATGGATGGATGAAACTAAATCTGGCAGCGACGGTGCCGGTTCCGGAGGTGGTGGAGCACTTTCGACTGAGTATGACGGGCAGCGGCGAAACATATGCGGGTGATACACCCGGGGAAAAGCCGCAAGTCGGGCAAGTAGTGTTGCATGGTTGGTATTAATACACATGGGGGGAAGAGAAATCATGAAACACAGAATGTTGATAATACTCTTGAGCGTCTGTTTGCTTGTCGGCTATCATGGTACCGTCACCGCCAGTGAGGTGGTGGAGCTGGAGTTTTGGTTTGGGGAAAATGCGCAGTTTAATGAAGCCATGCAGGCCATTGTCGACGAGTTCAACAAAGCGAATCCGGGAATCAAAGTCAACATGGTGGCCATAGGCGGAATCGGTGGAGAGGCCTATTATGAGAAAATCAGGACCCGGCTGGCCGGCGGCATGGTACCGGATCTGGTTAATATGGGCACCTGGGATGCTCAGCAGTTCTTTGTGGACGGCGGTTGGATTCAGGATATCCGCGAAGTGATAGGCGACAATGTGCGGCTGCAGGATCTCGACGTCATCCCTCTCGGCAAGGATGATTGCCGGGTAGGCGAGTATTGGGTGTGTATGCCGTTCCGCGGCACCGCTGTCGGCTTGTATATGAACGCCACCCATCTCGATGATGCCGGGGTGGGGCGAACAGAACCGGCCACGCTGGCCGATCTGGATGTCCTGGCCAGGAAGCTCACCATTTTCTCCCCGACCGGACAGGTGCAGCGCCTCGGTTGGCATCCGGTGGGCAACAACTGGGGATTGGAATGGTTCTTCTCCTTCGGCGGCAACTATTTTGACAGCAGCACCTGGCAACCGACGTTTGAGAGACCGGAAAATCTGCAAGCCTTGCGCTGGATCAACAGTTACGGAGAGCTCTATGGAAAAACCGGGGTACACATCAACCGCTTCCGCGATCAGACCAATTCGATGATGGTCGATTCGTCGACAAGACTGAATATGCTGATCAACACCCCGGATCTGGACTTTATCATCGCTCCTGTTCCGGCTGCCGCCGGTGTGGAAAGGTTTTCCATGGGCTGGCTGCACGGGGTGGCGATAATCAAAGGATCAAAGCATCCCAAAGAAGCGGCCAAGTTTCTGTTGCACATCATCGATCCTAAAATGCAGATGTTATGGTATAACATGACATATATCATGCCGGTAAACATGACCACCATACGTGAAGCGGCGATCAAAGCCACTGATCCCCGTCTGCGGGTGTTGTTCAACCAACTGCCGATCTCCCGGACGGATCCGCCGTTCACCTATGCTCCCGGTGGCATGCGCACCATCTATAACAATGCCATCAACAAGATGCTGGATAAAGTGTTAACCCCTGAAGCGGCCCTGGCGGAAATGCAGAGGGAAGCCAGCCTCTTCTATGCCCCCTTCTATGAAAGGGCCTGGCAATTGAACTGGCGATGAGACAATAAACCTGGTAAAAATGGCAGCCCCGGAAGCCTGCTTCGTCAGGCGGCCGGGGCTTTTTTATATACCGGGGAATAGCCGACAAAGGGGGTGGGGAAACGGAAATACAAAAAAGTCAGGCGTGATCTAGGGGGCAGCCGCAGCTCAAGGCGTGGTGGAAGTGGAGTTCTGGTACAGTGAAGGGGCCTCGACCGTGCCGGCCATGCAGGAGATTGTGGATCTGTTCAATGCGTGCGGCGGATAGGATGGCATCCCAACGGCAATAACTGGGGCTTGGGATGGCAGTATACCTTTGGCGGTAACTGTTTCGACCCCGTCAATTGGAAACCGACCTTTGAAACCCCGGAAATCCTGAAAGCTTTGCGCTGGATCAACGAGTATTATGATGTCTATGGGAATGCCAGAGCCAGCCGCTCCCGCTTCCTGGGGCAAGAGGCTTCGATGGTGATGGATTCGTCCACCATCTATTTCACCGCCGTGAACAATCCGGATCTGGATTTCTTTATCGGCCGGTTCCCGACGGCTGAAGGTGTGCCCGGCTTCTCCATGGGCTGGGTGCATGCCGTGGCGATGATCAAAGGTGCCCCGCATCCTGAGGAGGCGGCCAAGTTCCTCCTCTTCCTCATCGAACCCGAAGTGCAGATGATGTATTACACCCAGACCTACATTATGCCGGTCAACATGACCATCATCCGGCAGGCGGCCGCCAGAACCACGGATCCGCGCTACCGGGTGCTCTTCGATATGCTGCCCATCGGCCGCTCCGACCCGCCGTTGACCTACCTGCCGGGTGGTCTGAACACCATCTGCAGCACGATAATCACCAAGATGGCGAACAAAGAGCTGACGCCGGAAGCAGCCATGCAGGAGATGCAGAGGGAAGCCACCTTGCCGGGTGGCTGTGTATCCGGCATGGAAGTTGTCCGAGTTGACCTCGTCTGTCGCCGCCTCCCTGGCTACGTCGAAACTGGTCACTTTGTGCTTGTTGTTATGCGCCTTTCCGGGCTTTGCCGCTTTTGACACGAGAACGCTTTTTCCCTTCTCTGCCTGCTCTAATACTTGACCAATTTAACGGCCAAGGACGTCTTTTCCTGCCGGTTTGAACCCCATCTGGAGCGGCCAATTAAGCCGGATGCAGTCTTAGGTATCAGGAGAGAAAGGGCGCCTGCCTCCCCGGCAAGCGCCCTGTTGTCTCCAATCAGGTCTCCAATTAGGCCGGCGGTTTTTAAACCGTTAAACCGGCATGTTCATATAGTCAAGAGGCTTATGCTTTCCGGTCCTGCAGCCGGCGGGCCTGGCTGCTGTCGCCGATGAACAAGGTATCATAGGCCTCCTGGGAGGAGGTGAATGGTCCCCGGTCGGCTTTGCCGTGCCATTGCAGGTTGGTATACATGGGGTTGGTGATGCCGGTCTCTTTTTCCCGCTTGGCAATCCATTTCTCCATGCGCTCCCGCAGGCAGGCCACCACTTCGGGATTCTCTTTGGCCACATTGTGCAGCTCCAGCGGATCGGCCACCAGATCATAGAGCTCCACCGGCGGCTTGAAATGGAAGTCGGGCTCGAGAGCGACGATCAGCTTCCACTGCGGGGTGCGCCAGCCGTGCTTTCTCATCCAGGTGCATTCCGTGATGTAGAACTCGGTATAGTTGGTGGCCGGGCTGCTCTCGGCACATCCGCACTCGCAGCAGCAAGAGGCGCCTTCGATCAAAGGCAGGAGGCTCTTCCCGTTGAAGTTGGGCTTTTTCTCCTCCGGCAGACCGAGGATCTCCCAGATGGTGGGCACCAGGTCCTGATGCAGGGTGATGCCTTTCACCCGCTTGCCCTCCGGCAGCCGACCGGGCAGGCGCAGGATCAGCGGCACATAAAGCGTGGGTTCATATAAGCCGTGATGATCGAAGTAGCACTCATGCTCCATGAGCGTTTCGCCGTGGTCGGAAGTGAGGACGACCAGGGTGTTGTCGCTTAAGCCCAGCTCATCGAGGCGGGTGAGGATGCGCTGGATGCAGGCGTCCATATAGGCCACGGCCCCGTCATATTGAGCGATTACCCAGTCGGCATCGGTGATGCCGGGCGGCATCCAGGACTTGAAATAGGTGGCGAAAGGTTTGAATTCCAGCACGGGAGCGATGGAGTTTTTGCTGGGATCGCAGGGATCGCCGCTGTAGAACATCGTGTCGAAAGGCTCCGGAGGCAGGTAGGGGGAATGCGGGTCCATATGGCGCAGGAAGAGAAGGAACGGTTTGTCTCCGGCGGCCAGGCGCTCCAGCTCCGGAATGGCCACCTCGTTCAGCTTGCCGGCCTTGGGGCTCTTGCCCTCGGCCCAGCTGCCCCAGGCGGGGTAGTTCAGGTAGTTGTCAAAGCCGCGGGAAGCGGCGTTACCGCTGAAGCCGATGCAGGTGGTCTCATAACCCTGCTCACGCAAAATCTCGGGCAGGGTGCGCACCTTATCCGTCATGGGACCCTTGTGACGCAGGGCCACGACCTCGGTGCCGAAGCAATCCATGCCGGTGAGCATGGAGGCATAGCCGGAGGTGGTAGGGATGTGGGGGGAATAATGCTGCTCGAAAAGGACTCCCTGGCTCGCCAGGCAGCTGATGTGCGGGGTGGTCATGCGGTGATAGCCGTAGGCGCTCATGTGGTCGGCCCGCAAGCTGTCGATACCGATCAAAAGAATGTTCAGCGGTTTTGTGGACATGGATATACCTCCCATCCTTTATTTTTTATATATATTTATTGAAGCACTTTGGCCGTCGGCAGCACTATCCCCAGGGCTTTGAAGCAGGCGTTTAAGTAGCCCCGGCTCTCGGCGGCAATTGAGGTCACTTCGGCCAGGCTCAGATCCTTGGCGCCGATCACTTCCAGGCATACCGGTCCTTGATAGCCGCCTTCCACCAGGGTGCGGACATAAGCAAAGAGGTCGATATCTCCCCGGCCGCAAGTCTGATTGAGCGGTACCCCGGGTCCCTGGCTTCTGCCCAGGCAGTCGCGGATATGCACATGTTTCACCTTGGGCAGCACCTGCTTCAGCGCTGCCGCCGGTTCTTCACCCGCCCGGTAGATGTGGCTCGGATCCATATCTATCCCGAAGGCCGGCGAGGTGATGCGCTCCATGGCGTAGAGGGTGGTCGGGGTGTTGTAGATGGCCAGGCCGACGTGAGCCTTCACGCAGAGCGTCACACCGAAGCTTTCCGCCATGGCCGCCAGATCGGCCAGTTTGGCCGTCTGCTCTTCCAGACTGCCTTCCACACCGGTTTTGCCGCCCGGACCGATGTTCACTACCGGGATGCCGATACCGGCGGCGGCGGCAAAGGCCAGTCTCAGGCGCTCCGGGTCGGGTGAGGCCACTTCCATGGAGAGGAGTTCCAGGTCGGCTTCGGCGGCGATCCTCTTGATGTCTGCCGCCTGCTCCTGCCATCTTTCCAGCTCCAGGTGTTCGCACATGCCTTTGATGGCCGACACCTCGATGCCGTTATAGCCGGCCCAGGCGATGTGTTTGGCCGCCGTGGCAAAGTCGAAATCCCTGAACAGGACGGAGTTGACACCCAACTTGATCATTTCCCTTATCCTCCTCGTACTTGGTACTTGATCGTTATTTCCCTTCAGCTCAGCTAGCTTTGCGGAGCGGCCTGGCAGTTGCCGAGCAGCACTTGCGCCACTTCCGGGCGGGTGCATTCCGGCGGCGGTGTCTGGCCTTCCTCCAGCAGGCGGCGCACTTTGGTGCCGCTCAACGATATATGAAAACGCTCTTCGTGCGGGCAGGTCTTCGGGGTGGCCATGCCGCCGCAGATCCGGCAATAGAAGGCGTTTTCAAACAGGAGAGGGATGATGCCCAACTCCGCCGGGGAAAAGCTGCTGATCAGTTCCTGGGCGGCATAGGTGCCGTAATAGTTCCCGACCCCGGCATGGTCCCGGCCGACGATAAAGTGGGTGCAACCGTAATTCTTGCGGCAGATGGCGTGGAATACGGCTTCCCGCGGCCCGGCATAGCGCATGGCCGCCGGAAAGAGGGAGAGCTGCACTCGCTCGGACGGGTAATAGTGCTGTAATACCGCTTCGTAGGCCAAAAGTCGGGTGGCGGCGGGCACATCGTCGGCTTTGGTGGCGCCGATCAGGGGATGCAACAGAAGGCCGTCCAGCATTTCCAGAGCGCATTTTTGCAGGTATTCATGGGCCCGGTGCACGGGGTTGCGGGTTTGAAAGGCCACCACGCTCCGCCAGCCCCGGCTCTGGAAAATGCGGCGCAGCTCCAGCGGGGTATGGTAGTATTTGGCAAAGAGCGGGTCGACACCGGGACGCTCGAGCAGCCAAATAGGCCCACCCAACAGGAGCTCTCCCTGCCGGAACAAGGCGGCCACCCCTGGATGAGCCGTATCTTCCGTGCCGTATACGAGACGGGCTTCCCGCCCTTTGTCATAGGTGAATATCTCGTTCACCTGCATGATGGCGAGCGCCCGGCCGTCACTCCGGCAAAGAGCAATCTCTTTGCCTAAGGTAAGGGCGGAGGCGGTCTCCTTGTCCACGGCCAAAGTGATGGGCAGTGACCATAGGAGCCCATCCGGCAAGCGCATCTCCTCCACCACCGAGAGGTAGGCGCTTTGCTCCATAAAGCCGGTCAGGGGGCTATAAGCGCCGGTGGCGATCATCTCCAGGTCGGACTCCTGCTGCTGGGTAAGGTAAACCTTAGGCAGGTGAGCGACCCGCACTTTGGCTTCGGCCAGGGCTTCTCCTGTGAGCATCCGGTCGATCAGGACACCGCCGTGCGGGATGGAGGGACCGGGGCAAGGTGAAGCCGCCTCGGGTAGGGCGGATGACGGCTTAGCCGAGAGCGGCCGGGCGGGCAGAGACCGGGCGGCCACCGGCTGGACCGGCGGCGAGGCCGGTGAGCTGAGAAACCCCCGCTCCACCAGGAGGTTCAGAACTTTGGCTGCGCTTTCCTCGGGCTTTTCGGCATCGGTATCGCAGATCAGGTCGGGATTCTCCGGCTCCTCATAAGGATCGTTGATGCCGGTGAAGTTGGTCAGCTCGCCGGCTAAAGCCTTCATATACAACCCTTTGGTGTCGCGGCTGATGAGCGTGGCCAACTCGGCCTTGACATATACTTCCAGGAAACTACCGATCGTCCGGCGGCACATCTCCCTCGCCTCCCGATATGGAGCGATGAAGGAGGCGAGGACGATCACACCGTTCCTGGTCAGGAGCTTGGCCACAAATGAGACCCGCTCCAGGTTGGTGTAGCGGTCCTCTTTGCTGAAGCCGAGGTCGCGGGTCAAGCTTTGCCGCACGGTGTCTCCATCAAGGCGCTCCACCGGTACGCCCAATTCCTTCAGCTTCTCTTCCACCAGCTTGGCGATGGTGGTTTTGCCGGCACCGGACAGTCCGGTGAACCAGACGGTGACCCCGCCGGGGCCCGCCGCCCGTCCGGACACGTCGCCCTTTATTACCTCGAGAGCTTCTTTTGTCTTTCTGCTTTGCGTCATGTTGATCACTAAACCTTTGCGTTTTTATTTGCGTTGCTATTTAAGCGGCCAGCCCATGGTGGTGAATAAAGACATGTTGGGCTGGGTGACATCCAGGCGGGAATACTGCACCACAATGGGCACGTTGCTCCGCACCCTGATGGCATAGGGCACTTCTCTGGGGATGACCACGCCGCCGAGCTGTTCCGGGCGGTCCAGCCGCAGGTGCCAGGTGCGCTCGGCCTCGAGGGTCACCGGGACCCCTTTGATCGGCGGGCGGTCTTCAAAATAGAAATCCAGTTCCACCTGAGCGGGCACTTCTCCGGTGTTAAGCATGCACAGGGCTTCGTGGCCCACATATTTGCCGCTCCCCACTTCCGGCATATAGGCATCGGGGATCAACCAGGTCTTGCATCCTTCACCTTCCATCATGTTCCGGCTCCTTTCGATTTTTTATTATTCAATATAATAACTGAACAGCCGCTAAGGAACATAGGGCAACGCTTATGCCCGGGAATTATGCCCACGAATTTATAAACCCAGGCGCTTTAAGTCCGGCCGGCGCCGCCATTCCTCCCAGGTCAACCCAAAGGAGGCTAAGGCGCGCTCCATGCGCGGCTGCGCCGGCATGCCGTCAGTCGCCAAAGTCACCTCGATCGGATCTCTCCGCCCGGCCAGTTCCCCCTCCACCCACTTCTGCAGATCCGCCTGCAGTGCGGCGGCGATATGGGGGTAATCGTCCACCACATTCCTCGTCTCGAGGGGATCGGTGCTCAGGTGATAGAGCTCATAGGGAGGCCGTTGGTATTCCCACGGGTCGATATTCTGAATGAGCTTCCACTCCCCAGTGCGCACCGCCCTGGCGGCCTGCCAGTTGCATTCGGCATGATAGGTGCGCTCCCGGATGAGCTTGTCCCGGCTGCCGGTCTGGTCGATCAGGGGCCAGAGGCTTTGCCCGCTGATGGGACCGGGGACAGCCACTCCTGCCGCCTCCAGGATGGTCGGAAAGAGGTCCATATGCTGTACCATGGCGTCTGAGCGCATTCCCGGGCGGATGCGGCCGGGAAGGCGGAGAATCAGGGGCACATGAATGGTGGCATCATATAGCCCGGCATGATCCCAGTAAATGTCGTGTTCATATAAGCTTTCGCCATGGTCGCCCATGATGATGAGGAGGGTATCCTCACGCAGCCCGAGAGCCGAGAGTTCCGCATCCAGTTCGGCCAGGCAATCGTCCAGATAGCGGATCTCGGCGTCATATAAGGCACTTATATACTGTGCATCGGTAACCGGACCCAGGTGGCGGTAATGGAATTGATGGAAGAAAGGATAAAGGGTCTGCGCCCGCACCGGTTCCATGCTCCGGTTGTCGGGTGCAGCCGGGTCACCTTCATAAAACAGGTTTCTATACCGCTCGGGCGGCAGGTACGGGGTGTGTGTATCCCAATAATGCAGGAAAAGGAAGAACGGGGAGGTGGCCTGCGTTCTCAGCCAGGAGATGGCTTGGGCATTCACTTCCGCTCCGGTTAAATTGCGTTGGCGGGACACCGTGTTGATATAATAAACAAAACCGCGGGCAAACCATTCTTTCAACTGATAGAGATTGTCGCAGGCTGCCGTCTGATAGCCGGCCTGCCACAAAAGGGTGGGAAGCCAGGGGGTGTTTTTGGGCAGGTAATAAGGTTGCACGCCGTGGGCCACGATGCCGGTACGATGCCCTGTGAGACCGGTGAAAAGCGAGGTATGCACCGGCTCGGTGGGAATCTCCCCACCGAAAGCCTGAGTGAAAAGGATGCCCTCGGCGGCAATGCGGTCGATATGCGGGCTGGTGGGATGTTTGTAACCATAGCAACCCAGGTGGTCGGCCCGCAGGGAATCGCAGGATATCAGGATGATGTTCATGGTAAACCCAACTAACCCCCTATTAAAGGAAAAACCCAATCAGGCTTTCTATTGATTGCCTATTCCATATTAAGAAAAGGAAAGAGGTAATTCTAGGCTCATAGCAAGCAGGAAGGGGACCATATCGCGCAAGGCGAAGAAGTAGAGGAAGAAGGGGAGGATGCTCAGGTGAGGCCGGAATCGCCTGCTCTGCAGCTAAAGCGGATGGCTCATTTCAGCTCCGAGGAAGACGTGGCTATGGTTAGACACGTGGTGACAAAACCGACCGCCCTGCACCTGCATGAGTTTTTTGAAGTGGTCTATGTGGAAGTAGGCAGGCTCTTGCACAGGCATGGACCGACCTGGTATGAAGTGAGCCGGGGCGATCTTTATATAGTCAACCCGCATATTCCCCACGGCTACGATCTCATAACCCCTCCTGCCGCTCAGGATGCCCCTCAGCCGGATGCCTGCATCTGGAACCTATTGCTCACCGAGGAGGCTCTGGCCCCCCTGATCAGTGATCCGGTGCTAAATTCACTGATCGGTCATTTGACTGGGAGGGGAGGCCGGGGGTTCACCAATTGCCCGCCTCTCCATCTTTCCGGGCAGGAAAGCGCCATCGTCGACCGGATCATCAAAATGATGTGGGAGGAGTATAACGCCAAGCAGCCGGGCTACCGCACCATATTGCACGGCGGCATCTCCATCATCCTCACCTTGGCGGCGAGGAAGCTCTCCTGGGCGGCCGGAGAGAGCAAAACCGACCATCGCTGCGCCCGGGTGGCCGGCATCATCCGCTATGTCTACGAACACTGCCATGAGCCGCTGCGGGTCACCGACCTGGCCAGGGAAGCAGGCTGGACTCCCGGCCACCTGAACCGCACCTTCAAGGAGCTGACCGGGGATACGGTGCAGGAATATATCGGGAGGGTGCGCATGGCCAAAGCCGCCCATATGCTTTTGACGAGCGACTGGAGCGTGGAGCAGATTGCCGGCCAGGTGGGCTATGGAGATGCCAGGGCCTTTCGCCGGGCTTTCAAGCGCTATTATAAAGACGCTCCCGGCGACTATCGCCTGGCCAAGGTGACTTCCTAGCACCTGACCGGCAACCTGCAGGCACAACCGGCCTGGATCTTACGCAGTAACTCATCCCTCAACGAAGGAAGCTTGATTGATCAGCACCCGCAGGCGCACCTGATCGCTAACGGGACGACCGGCGGCCACATCTGCCTCGGTAAAGACAGCCAGCAATATCTGCCCGTTATCTTTGCGGCTAAAATCATAGGTGATATATATCCTGCCGTCAGGGGCCTGGATGCCGTCGGGGTAGGACACACCCAAGCGCTCATCTATGCATAGGCCGCCATACCAGGTGGCTCCGTCGTCGTCCGACAAGTAGGCCGTGAGGTGAGAGCGGTCGTTGCTTGGCTTACCTATGGCCAGCCCAGGCGGGTTGTGTCTTACCAGCAGCAACTTGCCTGAAGATAGTCGCCGGATGAAGAAACGCGAAGTCACATGGGGGATCCTTGATGGGCCTCCGGCGCTCCAGGTGCGACCGCCATCTTTGGAAACCGATTCACCAATGCCATAGTTGGTGCGCACCAGCATCCACAATGACCTGTCCAGACGCTCTACCATCATATGTTCATCAATCCGGCGATCCGGCACATCGGCACTGCCGCGCCGGGAAAATGTCCTCCCTTGGTCGATGGACACCCAGACATTGGAGCCAATCTCATCTACCAGATGGTGGCATTGGTGCGGGGGAGTGTCGTTGCCGGGACCCCTTGACCATACACTTATGGGGAGCAGCCACTCTCCATCTGCCGTTACCGTCGGCTTGTTCATCATGATACCGTTACCTATGCGGCGCGGTGCGGTCCACTTGGGGTGATCGGCATCAGGTTCTTCGGTCATAATGCACCAGACGCCGGCGCGGCCGTCAAATAATCCCTGGCTTTGGGCCCAGAGCAGCCATAATCTATCGTATGGATCGAGCCAGAGAACGGGATCGAAGGCTCTGGTGAGATCTCCGGGAGGAGCTATGACCAGCTTTGGTTCCGACCAATGGTAACCGTCGTCGTCACTGGTCGCCGCTACAACATAATTTCCGGGACCTTCACCGTCTTGATCGGGTCCACCGGCATACCAGACCGCCCACAGGCGGCCGCCCGGCGTCCGTTCGATGCCGGGGATGCCCTGAAATCTGCGCCGGTGGCAGGCATATTCTTCTCCGGGATCTGTGATCACCAGTCCGGGATTCATGGCCGGATCCTCCATAGAGTATGTGGCTATTTGGTTTTGATTTCTCATTGTCTCGTTGTCACTCGCAGACACAGCGACACTCCTTTGTGGATGATTGTGCGGATGCTAACTTGTTACATCGGCCGGTCGTTGTTATTTTGAGCTATACAACATATACCATCGGAACTCCTCCTTTTTTTGCTAACCGATTAACTGGGGTTATTCCTGGAATAAAAAAATAATTAACACCCCGATATTTGGATTTGTGGAAGGATATCTCCAGGGGAAGTAAAATATTTGGTGTGGATATGCAAACAAGTTAGCTTACTTAGTAAAAACTTTAAGGAGGTGATCCTGAAAAAATACCACAGTTATATTTTTTGGAATCACTGAAACACAAAAAGAAAGAGGTATGAACACATGATGTCAAAAACAAAGTTGGTAGCAATAGTTCTTCTGGCTTTACTGGTACCGTTTGGCACTGCTCTTGCCGCACCTCCAGTAGAGATAACCGTATTTTACTCCACGTCGTCACTCGGTTTTCCCCGCTGGGCTCAAGCTGGTATCGACCGCTTTAACGAAATGCATACGGATATTCAAGCTAAGCTGGTTACCGGCAATACTAACAAGTTACTGACACTTATTGCTTCAGGGATAGCACCTGATGTCATTCATGGTCCCGGCGATCGTTATATTGCTCAATGGGCCTTTAAAGATATTATTCAGCCGATAGATAAATTTGTCGCTCGAGATAGAGAAGTTACCAGGGATCTGGTTCCCACCATTGTGCCTATCTTGAGCTGGAAAGGGCAACTCTACGGTCTGCCAAGAAACTGGTCGGCCGGGGGAATCATCTGTGACACCGCTCTATTTGCAGAAAGAGGGGTGGATTTACCGGATAAAGACTGGACCTGGGAAGATTTGATCAGCAAGGCGCGCAAATTGACTTTCGATACCACAGGTGACAGCATACCGGATGTGTATGGTTTTGCCGGCGCCTTCGCCAATGCCCATCGCGCTCCTGTCTGGTTGTGGGGTGCTGGAGGCGATGTGTGGAACGAGGATATGTCGCTGTGTATCCTCGATGAGCCTAACAGTCTGACTGCTTTGCGCTTTTACGATCGGCTGTTGCTGTCCGAAGGCGTATCGCCGCTAGCCTATAAAGACAACACAAATCAGCCCACATTGATGGGGCAAAAGCGTATCGGCATGGTCCATGGACTAGCTCAGTTGGTTGGTGAAGCAGCGGTAGCCCGTGCGGATTACCAAGTGTATATCAGCCCTCTCCCCATTGGTCCTGGAGGAGCCGACGCCCGCTCACATATTGCCGTCATTGATTATATCTCGATGTATAAATTTACCCCTCATCCGGAAGAAGCTTGGCAGGTATTGAAATTCATGGCCTCTGAAGAAGGTTTCAATGCCGGTATGGACATGACTCCCACCATGGGTTACCAAGCCAGTTTGGCTCCACATCTGCGTAAATTGCGTGATATCATCAACAATCGGTCACATGAAATAAACCCGATGGCCTGGATTGATATTGCTTATACCATGCGAGGTACTACTCTGACCCATCCGGTATTGGGCGATGAAGTTAGTTCGCTTTTCACTTCACAAATGGCGTTGGTGAGGGACGGTAAATCTTCCATCAGTAATGTGGCAGTTGAGTTAGCCAGACAGCTCAACGTCAGGCTTAATGAAGTAAAAAATGCCGGTATGGTTTGGTGGGAATAAAATGGTTTTTCTTCGGCAACGAGACTGAGGGTATTGGTTGAATCAACGAAGAATGACGAATGAAGTGACAGGAACGGGCATCGCTTAAGGGATGTCCGTTCCTTGGACATGATGTCACCGGTTGCATGAGTGTAACCGAATTAGTATCCTAGTCTCAGCCAATCTTTACCGTAAACTGTTGGGAAAGAGAAGAAGTGTATTAGTGGCTTCCATCCGCGACGTCGCCAAAAGAGCAGGGGTATCCATTGCCACCGTCTCCGCCGTCATGACCGGCAAGCGGCCTGTCAGTGCCGAGTTGCGCGCCCGCGTGGAAAAAGCCTTAAAAGAGCTGGACTACCGGCCGAACGCCTTGGCCAGGGCTTTATATGAGAAGCGGTCGCGCACGATAGCCTTCCTTGTGCCTTCCATTGCCAATCCAGGTTTTAGCAAAGCGTTGCAGCAAGTGGAAAAAGCGGCCGACGAGCGAGGGTATGCGGTGTTTGTGGCCAATACGGAAGGTTTGGAACGCCGTGTGGAGGCTTGTCAACACCGGTTGCTCGACATGCGGGTCGACGGGGTATTGATCGCCCTCACCTGGGAGTTGGCCAAGCCGGAAGTGGTTGAAACCTTCCACAGGCACAAGGTGGAAGTGGTCGGTTTGTCCGGAGGCAGGATTTTGGACAGCATAGATTGCTACCTGGGCAATGAAGAACGGGCAGGGGAGGATATAGGGAGATATCTGATCAATCTCGGCCACCGGCGCATAGCCTTCATCGGTCCTGAGAGGAGCCATGTGGGCACCTCCCGTCTCCAAGGATTGCAGAAAGCCATGGAAGAAGCCGGGATGGAAACGCCGGCCGATATGTTTTTTGCCACCTCATCATATGGAAGGGCGGACGGCTATGAGGCGGCACTGAACCTTCTCGCCACCCCCGGTGCCTATAGCGCCATCGTGGTCTTCAACGACCTGATGGCCAGCGGAGTCCTGGCCGCCTTATACAGTCAAGGCCTGCAGGTGCCCAATCACCTCTCGGTAGCCACCTTCGGCGATGAATATGCACAGGTCACCACCCCTAACCTGACCACCATGGTGTATAACGAAGGTCTGGCCGGCTGGATGGCCACCCAACGCCTGCTGGATCGCATCGAGGGCATCTGTACCGCCCCGCCTGAAACCCACCTGCAGACCATGAAGCTGGTGATCAGAGGATCTACCCGTTTGGCTGAAGGCACTCCGCTGTCCTCGCCCTCACCTTAACCTGCCTCATATCCACAACAAAAACATCCCCACAGACCGGCCCGGCCGGCCTGTGGAGGTGTTGGGTGTTGAGCCTGAACCAAAGCCGGAAAGCGGGTCCGGGCGGCGACCCTTTATGCCCCGATTTCTTCCCTGATTTCCTCCACCCGCACCGGGCGGTTGCCTTCTTCCAGCGATTTGATCCCGGCATGGATGACCATTTGGGCGGCGAGGCCTTCCTCGCCGGAGCCGTCCACGTCCTCGGGGACGACCCCCTCGGAGAGCTGCTTCAGGAAGCAGTGCAGGCGTTCGCGGAAGGTGTCGTCGAAATTGCTGTAGCCGCCGAATATGGGGTTGGTATAGACCCTCTTCTCCGGGTTGCCGGCCGGATAGAACACAGCTTCCCGCCAGATGTCTTCGACCACCAGCCGCCCCTTCAATCCGGCCACCTCGCAGCGCTCCATTGGGTGCCCCCTGGAGATGTCGTAGCTTGAGGTGAGATGCCCGACAGTGCCGGAGGCAAATCTGAAGTTCCAGGAACAGGTGGACCAGATATTGCGCCCCGGCGCTTTCAGGGCGAAGCATTGCACGGTTTCAATCGGCCCGCAAAACCAGGTCATCATGTTGATGGAGTGGGGATTGAGGGCTTTGAGGTGATAGTTGACCGATTCGAAAAGGCCCGGCTTGCCGATCCAAAGCGCCATGTTGCAAAACAAAAGCTCTCCCAAAAGCCCCTCATCCAGCCACCTTTTGGCGGTATAGGCCGCCGGCGTGAAGCGGTGATTGAAATCGATGGCCAAGCAAAGACGCTTCTGTTTGGCAAGCTCCACCATATGCCGGGCTTTGCGCAAATCATTGCAGATCGGCTTCTCGCAGAGCACATGGCAGCCGGCTTCCAAAGCCTGAATGGTAGGTTCGTAGTGATCGCTGCAATATTCATAGCCGCCTGTGGCCACGCTCACCATGTCCGGGGCCAGCGCCCGCAGCATCTTCTCGGCATCGGTAAAATAAGGCACGGCCAGTTTCTCGCCGGCCGCTTTGGCGCGCTCAGGGATGCGGTCGCACACCCCCACCAGTTCGGCCAGGGGGTCGGCAGCATAAAGGCGGGCATGCAGGTTACCGATCGGTCCCAACCCCACTACAGCAACGCGTATCGCCATTGTTGGTCCTGTCCTTTCCTTGATATACCCTATATGCGCTCGGTCAGCGGGTCGCCGTGAATGGGCGGCAACGGATGCGGCCTGACGAGGGCGCCGCCGTTTTCATAGGAGTCGATGGCGGCCTGGATATATTCCAGCGTGGCTAAAGCGTCCCGCCCGCTCGACCGCAGGAGTTCGGGAGAGACCTTATTGGTAACATCTTCCAGGAAAGCGTGGATCCTGGTGGGGAAGGTAAGGTTGAAATCTTTGAGACCGGTGTTGGTCACTTCCGGTTCAGGGCCCTCGCCGAGCGGATATTTCACCCCGGGCTTGGGCGCCGGCCAATAGGTCAGTTTCTCCAGGCAGTTTTCAATGCAGAAGGTGCCTTTCGTGCCGGCCAGCTCGCAGCTCCACCAACCGCCCAGGCCCCAGACGCAATCGCCTCTCTGGCTCAGGAGATAGCCGATGGTGCCGTTGGCAAACTGCACATGCACGCTGTTGACCGACAAAAGCAGGTCGCCGGCGCTCTGGCGGAATCCCGGCCGTTTGGCAAAGCATTGCACATGGGTGATGTCGCCGCAGAAAAAGCGCATGACGCTGAACGGGTGGGTGAGGAAGGCTTTCATGTGGGCGTAGGGCTGATTGAAGCGGGGGGATTTGTTGAATTTATAAGTTTCCTCACCACCGTGAAAACCCATTTTGAAGAGGAGATAGATCATCTCCCCGACCCGACCTTCATTGATATATTGCATGGCCTTTTCCGCCGTGGGTGTAAAATAATGGTTCAGATTGCAGCCGAGATAGAGTTGCCGCGCCGCGGCATAGCGCACCATCTCCCGGGCCTCGGCGATATCATTGGAAAGCGGCTTTTCGCACAGCACATGCTTTCCCGCCGCCAACGCCTCCATGGCCGGTTCATAGTGCCAGCTGCCGTTTTCGTAGCCGCTGGTGGTGACGTCCACAAAATCCAGTTCTTCATTGGCGAGCATGTCGCGCAGGCTGTAATAGGCCTTCACGCCAAATTTTTCCGCGGCCTTATCGGCTTTTTCCCGCACCACGTCGCAGACGGCCACCAACTCCGCCAGCGCATCGTTTTTATAGCAGGAGGCGTGCAGGTTGCCGATGCCGCCCATACCTACAATGCCGACTTTCAATGCCATTTTTTGACCCCCTACCTACCTACTATGATAAATATTCTTATTATTAATCATATCTCCTCACCACGACTGCCAAAAAGGCTCAAACAGCGCATCAAGGGGACAGAATCATACATCGGCCGCTTTTTTGCCGGTGATAACGCATAAGACCGTTCCCAATAGGCTATTCGCCATTGACATGATCATAAGTAGGTCGTTATAGTGGATAGATGAAGGGTGTACTTATGTGTCATGAAAATAAGATTGTAGAAAGGTGGGCTATGTATGAAGTCAAAAACAATTCTTATAGTATTATTGGTCGTTGTAGTGGCAGTAATAGGGATATTTGCTGCAGTGAAAAGAGGCGGCGGTAAGGAAGAGATCCGCATCGGCGGCAACTTCGAGCTGACCGGAAATGTAGCCAGTTTCGGTAACTCCACGTTGAAAGGCGTACAGCTGGCTTTGGAACAAGCCAATGCCAGCGGCGAGTTGAAGAAGAAAGTCGTTTTGGTTCAAGTCGACAACAAGTCCGATGTGGCCGAGGCGGCCAATATGGCCACCAAGCTGGTCGAGCAGGATAAAGTGGTAGCTTTGGTGGGTCCCGTAATCAGCACTAATGCCATTTCTGCAGGCAAAGTCGCACAAAGCCTGAAAGTACCCATGATCTCTCCCACGGCGACCAATCCGGTGTTGACCGAAATCGGTGAATATGTGTTCCGCGCTTGCTTCATCGACGACTTCCAGGGCCGGGTGATGGCCGACTTTGCCTATAATCAGCTGGGTTCCCGCCGGGCGGCCATCCTCTTCGACAACGGCAGCGACTATGCCAAAGGCCTGTCCAAATACTTCAAGGAGACCTTCACCCAGCTGGGCGGAACCATCGTGGCTGAGGAAGCCTACCTGGCCGGCGACACCGAGTTCAAGCCCCAGCTGACCAAGATCAATGCCGCCAAGGCCGACATGATCTATATTCCCGGCTATTACCAGGAGCAGGGTCTGATTGCCAGACAAGCCCGGCAGATGGGCATTAATGTGCCTTTGACCGGCGGCGACGGTTGGGACTCTTCCGAGTTGGTCAACATTGCCGGTGCCGAGAACCTGAACCAGATATATTTCACCAACCACTATTCCCCCGACGACAACAGCCCGAACGTGCAGTCTTTCGTGGCGGCGTATAAAGAGAAGTATAATGGCGAAGTGCCGGACGCTCTGGCCGCGCTGGGATATGAAGGCGGCAGGCTCCTGATCAATGCCATCAACAATGCCGACCCGGTCACGCCGGAGAACATCCAGAAAGCCCTGTCGGCTACCAAGAACTTCCCGGGTCTCGGCGGCGAGTTCACCTTTGATGAGAACCGCAACCCCATCAAGAGTGCGGTCATCATCGAGCTGGTGAACGGCAAGCAGGTATTTAAGACAGTGGTTCAGCCTTAATTCTTAGGTAGGTATTTTGGGGGGTTGGACCCGGCGGAGCCTGTGCTTCTTAATAATGCGCATCTGCCGGGTCCCCATGTTTGCGGGGGTGGCGTTGTTTGAACGAATTTTTACAGCAAGTAATCAACGGGCTATCGCTGGGCAGTGTCTATGCTCTGATCGCCCTGGGATACACCATGGTTTACGGCATTGTCCGCCTGATCAACTTTGCCCACGGCGACATCTATATGATCGGAGCCTTCATCGGCTTTTTTACCACCCGGGTCCTGCATTTATCGTTTATACCTGCTCTGATCCTGTCCATGGCCTGTGCTTCGCTTTTGGGCGTCATAATTGAACGGCTGGCATATAAGCCTTTGCGCCATGCTCCGCGCATTGCCATCCTCATCACTGCCATCGGGGTCTCCTTCCTGATTGAATACTCGATGATCTGGGCCTTTTCACCTCAGCCGAGAGCTTATCCGGACCTTTTGGCCAATTATCAACTGCAGCTGGCCGGCCTGATCATCACCGCCCAGCAGCTTTTTATATTAGGCATCGCCATCATCCTGATGCTCGGGTTGCATTTCCTGGTGCAGAAGACCAAAAGCGGTAAAGCCATGCGGGCCGTTTCCTACGACATGGATGCGGCGGCCCTGATGGGGATCAACGTCAACTCTGTCATCTCCTTCACCTTCGCCATCGGCTCGGCTTTGGCCGGCGCCGCCGGTCTCCTGGTGGGGGTCTATTATAACCGCATCGATCCGCTGATGGGCATCATGCCGGGCCTGAAAGCTTTCGTCGCCGCCGTACTGGGCGGCATTGGCATTATCCCCGGCGCCATGGTTGGTGGTATTATAATGGGTGTTGCCGAATCGCTGGTGAGCGGTTTTCTGTCGTCAACCTATCGGGATGCCGTAGCTTTTGCCATATTGATTATTATACTTTTAGTTAAACCGACAGGGCTGTTGGGTAAGCGCTCGGTGGAGAAGGTGTGATGGGCTTGCTTTCAGTACCGCAGCATCGTCTGGAAAAAATGGAACGCCAGTTGATATGGGGCGCTTTTGTCGTCCTGCTTTATCTGTTGATCATAGGACTGAAAGCGCTCGGCATTATCGATCAATATACCACCAATAACCTGGTGCTGGCCGGCATCTATGTGATCCTGGGCGTGAGCCTCAACCTGATCAACGGTTTCACCGGCCAGTTTTCCATAGGTCATGCCGGGTTCATGAGCATCGGCGCCTATTTCGGCGCCATCGCCACCGTCAAATTCGGCTTGCCCTTCGCGCTGGCCCTGCTCATGGGCGGCTTGGTGGCGGCGCTGGCCGGCATGCTGATCGGCCTGCCGACCTTGCGCCTGCGGGGGGACTATCTGGCCATCGCCACCCTCGGTTTCGGCGAGATCATCAGGGTGGTCTTTTTAAACTGGGAATATGTCGGCGGGGCCCGCGGTTTTTCGGTGCCGCGCCTTACCAATTTCACCTGGGTCTATGTTATTGCCGTGCTCACCGTGGTGATCATCCGCAACTGGGTGCAGTCGGCTCACGGCCGGGCCTGCATCGCCGTGCGGGAGGATGAGGTGGCCGCCTCGGCCATGGGCATAAACACTACATTATATAAGGTGATCGCCTTCAGCGTCGGCGCTGCCTTTGCCGGCATTGCCGGGGCCCTTTACGCCCATTACTTTTTCCTCATCGCTCCGCACAGCTTCGGCTTCCTGCGCTCGGTGGAAGTGCTGATCATCGTGGTGCTGGGCGGTCTGGGCAGCATCTCCGGTTCGGTGATCGCCGCCATTTTGCTCACGGGTCTCTCGATGTTGCTCGCCAACTGGCCCTACCCGCGGTTGATCATCTATAGCTTGACATTGATCGGCATCATGATATATAGGCCGGGCGGCCTGATGGGTATGAGGGAGATCGCCCTGCCGATCAGCTTTATAAAGAAGAAAGGGGAGGAGCGGCAGCTTGGCGCTTCTTGAGACCAAAGGGCTATCGATGACTTTCGGTGGTTTGCGGGCTGTAGCCGGCTTTGACTATATCCTTGAAGAAGGTGAGCTGGCCGGATTGATCGGCCCCAACGGCGCCGGGAAGACCACCGTTTTCAATATGATTTCCGGTCTGCTGGCTCCTACCAGTGGTCACATCTACTACGCCGGGGAGGAGATCACCCGGCTCCCGGCGCATGAGGTGACCAAGCGGGGCATGGCCCGCACCTTCCAGAATATCAGGTTGTTCAGCCAGCTGACGGCGCTGGAAAATGTGATGATCGCCTTTCACCGTCATGTGAAATACGGTTATGCCAGGGCCTTTTTGCATCTGAACATCGGCAGGGAGGAAGAGGAGATAAGGGAGTCGGCCTACCGCCTGCTGGAAGAGGTGGGGCTGGCTGAGCGGGCACACCAGATCGCTCACAACCTCCCTTATGGCGAGCAGCGGCGTCTGGAGATCGCCAGGGCGCTGGCCACCCGGCCTAAGCTGTTGCTCCTGGATGAGCCGGCCGCCGGCATGAACATCCAGGAGACCGCCAGGCTGAAAACCTTCATACAGGAAATTCACGACCGGTATAACCTGACCATCCTGGTCATCGAGCACGACATGAGCCTGGTGATGGGGGTATGCCGGCGCATCACCGTGCTGGACTATGGAATGAAAATAGCCGAGGGAACTCCGGACGAGATTCGATCCAATCCCCGGGTAATAGAAGCATACCTGGGAGAGGAGACCGCCGATGTTGCAAATTGAGGGTCTGAATGTTTATTACGGGGGTATACACGCCCTTAAGGATCTGTCGCTGGAAGTTGAGCAGGGGGAGATTGTCAGCCTGATCGGGGCCAATGGCGCCGGGAAGAGCACCACCCTCAACACCATCTCCGGCTTGGTGCGGGCCAAAAACGGCAAGATATTGTTCAAAGGGCAGTCCATCACCAGCATGCCGGTGCATGACGTGGTAAAAGCCGGCATCGTGCAGGTGCCGGAAGGCCGCCGGGTGTTCGCCAACCTGACCGTGCGGGACAACCTGGAACTGGGGGCCTATCTGCGCCGTGATAAAGCGGCCGTGGCCGCCGACATGAGGAAGGTGTTCCGCCTCTTTCCCCGCCTGGAGGAAAGGCAATCCCAGCTGGCCGGCACCCTGAGCGGCGGAGAGCAGCAGATGCTGGCCATCGGCCGGGGGTTGATGGCCGCTCCCCAACTGCTGCTTCTCGATGAGCCGAGCATGGGCCTCGCTCCCATGCTGGTGCGGGAGATCTTCCGCATCATCCAGGAGATCAACAAGATGGGAGCTACCATCCTCTTGGTGGAGCAGAACGCCCACATGGCCCTGGCCATAGCCCACCGGGCTTATGTGCTGGAGACGGGACGGGTGGTGTTGTCCGGTCCGGCCAAACAAGTGCTGGAGATGGATGAAGTGAAGAAAGCATATTTAGGTGGTTGATCCGGTCATGGAGGAAATAAGATATAATAAAAATAGTAATAGAGAAAGAGAGGGTGAACCATCAATGCTGGTGCGTGATGTCATGACTGCCGATCCTATTACCGTCACCGAAGACACCCCCATTTTTGAGGCTATGGATGCCATGCGCCGGCACCAGTTCAGCCGCTTGCCGGTGACTCGTAAGGGTCGGCTGATAGGTATCGTCACCGAGCTGGATTTGATGCGGGTAGCGCCCTCGGCTGCCACCACTCTTTCTATCTGGGAACAAAACGAGCTGCTGCAAAAGATGAAGGTGCGCGAAGTGATGACCTTGCAGCCGATCACCATCAGCCCCAACGACACCGTGGAGGAAGCGGCCCGGGTGATGAGAGACCGCCGCATCAGCGGTCTGCCGGTAGTGGAAAACGACCAGGTGATCGGCATCGTTACCGAGCGGGACCTCTTTGACGCTTTTGTGGATCTGATGCACGGTGGGGCTCCGGGAGCCCGCCTGACCATCAAAGTGACCAATAAAGTCGGCGTGCTGGCCGACATAGCCCGCATCATCAGCAACAAAGGGATAAACATCCTGGCCGTGGCTGCGGTGGATGTGGGCAAGGATTATCCCCGCATCATCTTCAAGCTGGCCACCGTGGAGTCCGCAGAGATCGATGCTTTAGTCGCAGAATTGGAGAAGGCCGGCTATTCTGTTGTGCATAGAGCTTGAGCAAATCACGCCGTATCGGCTATCCTCGCCTGGTTTGAGAAACTTGGTCATTCCTTTCCCACTCTTTGGCACCGCACCATGGATCTATATCCATGGTGCTTTTTTCTTTTTATTCACTTATTCATCAACGATGGGAGTATAGACAGGCATGCTTTTAGTCAAAGGAATTATATCCGGCGTTCTGGCACTGATTTTGATTCCCGCAGGTCTCATTTATTACGGTGAGCGTTCCTGGCAGGCCGACACGGCCGAACTGCTTCGGACCATGGAAGCGGCGCGCCTGGAAGAATGGGAAGGGGCGAAATATTTCCGGGCCGAGGATCTGGCGGGGCTCCCGACACCGGTGGAGCGCTACCTCCGCACCGTCCTGAAAGACGGTCAACCCCTGGTGGCGGCGGTGACCCTCAAACACGCCGGCACCTTCAATATGGGCACCGACAGTGACAAGTGGACCCCGTTCACCTCGACACAGCATGTGGTGACCAACCGTCCCGGCTTTGTGTGGGATGCCCGCAACCGCATCAGCGGCCTCACCGCTTTCGTGCATGACGGCTATGTGGCCGGTAAAGGCCTCCTCAAAGCCAAGCTCTTCGGGGCTATCAAAGTGATGGAGCAGCCCGGGAGTCCCGAGCTGAACCAGGGGGAACTGATGCGCTTTCTCGCCGAGGCTGCCTGGTATCCGACGAAACTCTTGCCGGGAGATGGGTTGAGCTGGGAGGCCATCGATGAGACAAGTGCCCGGGCCACCCTCACCGACGGCGACACCACTGTCGAGCTGGTCTTCACCTTCGACGAGCAGGGAATGATCAGCTCGGTGCGCTCCGCAGCCCGCTATCGGGAGGTAAACGGCACCCTGGTGGCCACTCCGTGGGAAGGTCGCTTCTGGAACTACCAGGAGAATGGCGGCATGCTGATCCCGACGGAAGGCGAAGTCGCCTGGCTCTTGCCGGAGGGAGACAAACCCTATTGGCGGGCAAGGATTGAGCAGATCGAATATGAATTTGTAAAATAGCGGCTCTAGCTTAGGGCTGGGCACCCCCCTTGATAGCCTTGCGGGAATAGTGGACCACAAAAGAGCCGACCAGCAAGATGCCCAATATAATGTATAGAATCGTCTTGCCTATATGATAACCCAGCGCCTCGGCCACGAGGTTGGCGCCGATGATGGAGATCATCAGATAGGCCGTCACCTCCAGCTCGGGGATTCTCTCTATCAGGGTAATGATGAAACCGGCGATGAAGCGCATGGTGAGGATGCCCAGGATGCCTCCGGCATATAGAACCCACAGCTGGTCGCTCACCCCTAAAGCGGTGAGGACCGAGTCGATGGAGAAGGCGATATCCATCATTTCCACAGCCGCCACCGTCGGCCAGAAGCCCCGCAGTTTGCTGGGTTTAATTTCTTTTTCTTTATCTTTTTTAGGCAGGAAGTGCTTGACGGCAAGCTGGATCAGGTAGAGACCACCGATGATTTTTATCCACCAGATTTTGATCAGCACGGCGCCGACGGCGATGGCGATCATCCGGAAGATAAAAGCGCCCCAGATACCATACAAGAGAGCTTTGCGCCGTTGTTTCTCCGGCAGGTGTTTGACCATGATGGCCAACACTAAGGCGTTATCTGCCGAGAGCAATCCTTCCAGCAACACCAGGGTGAAAATGATCCACCAGTTGAGCGGGTTGCTGACCGCGGCCCAGATCGACTCCAACATGTGATTCCCCCTACAGTAAAAAATGTGCCGTACCAACGATGTACCGGACCGACTAAAACCTGAAAGCACAGTGCGGCATACAAAAAAAGACCTCTACGCTTCCCATGCGCAAAGGTCTTGCTAGGCCGACTTACTACAGGCCGGAAAGGCCAGGCTTGCAGCCAGGATGTTGGCCTTGTCCTTCAAGCTACTCCCCAATGCGGAATTTATTATATCATGCTGGGGAAAGAGAGCCAATGATCAATTTTCTTCGGACAAAATTATTGACGCTGCAGGGGTAAACCGAGTACCATAAGAATATATTTAGTCAGCTAATTAATTGGCTGGCGCCATAATTTACCGCCGGCTCCTCCGGCCGGCCAGGGGGTGAGAGGTGTGTCCAGAGATGATGCTCTGGGTTTTTTATTGGGCCGAGCCATCCGGCTGCATTACCGGCGCAGCCAGCAGTTATATGGCGATAGCGGTTTGCACCCCGGTCAGATTCCCATCATGTTTGCTCTCTGGCGCGAGGATGGGCAGATCCAGAAAGAGCTGGCCAAGCGGCTGCATCTCTCGGCAGCCACGGTGACGGTCTCCCTGAAGCGGCTGGAGAAGGCCGGTCTCTTGGAGCGGCGCCGCGACCAGGATGATCAGCGCCAGTCGCGGGTCTTTCTCACCGAGCGGGGGCGCGCTCTGCACCAGGAGGTGCTGGAGAGCCTGCGCATCACCGACCGGGATAGCCTGGCCGGCTTTTCCGCCGCTGAGACGGCGCAGTTTAAGCAATATTTACACCGGGTGATAGATAACCTCCTAGCCACACTCGGCGTTGACGGGCAGGAGGACAATTTTGCCGAAAGAGTGGACTGAGAAGTTATGCTGCGTTTGTTTGCCTATCTGAAGCCATACTGGAAAGCTGCGGTCGCCGCTCCCTTGCTGATGATGCTGGAAGTGGTGATGGACTTGATGCAGCCGACGCTGATGGCCGGCATCATCGACCGCGGGGTCATGAACGGCGACACAGCCCTGATCGCCAAGCTGGGGTTATTGATGGTACTGGTGGCCTTGGTGGGGGCAGTAGGGGGTATCGGCTGTACTTATTTTGCCAGCATTGCCGGTGTCTCATTTGCCACCGACCTGCGGCGCGATCTCTTCCGCAAAGTACAATCCTTCTCTTTTGCCAACATAGACGAATTCCAGCCGGCCTCCCTGATCACCAGGCTGACCAACGACGTCACCCAGGTGCAGCAGTTGGTCCTGGCTATGCTGCGCATCTTGGTGCGTTCGCCGCTTTTGTTCATCGGCGGCGTGATCATGGCCGTGGCCATCAATGCCCGCCTGGCTATGGTCATCGTGGCTGTCCTGCCGTTTCTCGCCACCGCCATCGTGTTGGTCTTGCGGCGCGGCTTTCCTTTGTTCGTCGCCGTGCAGCAAAAGCTCGACCGGGTGAACCAAGTGATGCAGGAAAACCTGGCCGGGGTGCGGGTGATCAAAGCCTTCATCAGGGCGAAGTATGAAATAAACAAGTTCGCCGTGGCCAACACCGCCTTGATGCAGACGGCCATGAAAGCCGGACGCACTATGGGTGCCATCCACCCCATCATGATTCTGACCCTGAACTGCACTATCATAGCCGTCCTCTGGTTTGGCGGCATCCGGGTGAATATAGGCGACATGCAGGTGGGGCAGGTGATGGCTTTCACCAACTACATCAACCAGATTTTCTTCGGCCTGATGCAGGTGGCTTTCTTCTTCATGTCCATCTCCAGGGCCAAGGTTTCCGCCGACCGCATCAACGAGGTGCTGGATGCCGAAATCGACATCAAAGATGGCCCACAGCCTATCACCAAGCCCATCAAGACCGGCCGCCTGGCGTTTGAAGATGTCTCCTTCAACTATCCGGGGGCCGGCGGATCGGACGTGCTGAAAAATGTCTCTTTTACCGTAGAGCCGGGCGAAAAACTGGCCATCCTGGGTTCCACCGGAGCAGGCAAATCCACTCTGGTGCACCTGATACCGAGGTTTTATGATGTGACGGGCGGCCGCATCACCATCGACGGCATCGACATCAGGGATTACTCCCTGGATACCCTGAGGAGCGCCGTAGGCATCGTGCTGCAGGATTCCATCCTCTTCACCGGCACCGTCAAGGAAAACCTCTCCTGGGGCGACTCCCGGGCCACCGAGGAGCAGATCATCGCCGCCACCAAGGCCGCCCAGGCGCACGACTTCATCTCCTCGTTTCCCGACAGCTACAACACCGTGATCGGCCAGAGAGGCGTCAATCTCTCCGGCGGGCAAAAGCAGCGGGTGGCCATCGCCAGGACCTTGCTGAAAAAACCGAAGATCCTGATTTTGGACGACAGCACCAGTTCGGTCGACATGGGCACCGAAGCCCGCCTGCAGAAAGCCCTGAAGGAGTATATGGCGGAGACCACCTGCCTGATCATCGCTCAGCGCATCAGCACCGTGCTCGATGCCGACCGCATCTTGGTGCTGGAGAACGGCCGGGTGGTCGGCTTGGGCACCCACCAGGAACTGATGAAAACATGCCCGGTTTACCTTGACATCTATCGTTCGCAATTAGGCCAGGAGGCGATTTGACATGGCTAGCCGGCAAAATCCGCAATTTCAGGCAGGAAGCACTTCAGTCACCAGCAGCACCAGCAGCACCAGCAGCACCAGCAATTCCACCGCTAGCTCCACCGCCAGCACCACCGCCAGCACCACCGCCAGCACCACCGCCCAACGGTTGGGACCGCCCGGTTTCGGCATGGGGCGGGGACCTGGCCGGGGCGGCGGGCCTATGGCCGGCCTGATCGGCCCCAAGGAGAAAGCCAAAGACGCCAAAGCCGTCCTGATCAGGCTGTGGGGTTACCTGCAGAGGCAGAAGTGGGCTTTGCTCTTGGCCTTCCTTTTGGTTATCGGCAGCTCGCTGGTCAGTCTGGTGGGGCCGTTCCTGATCGGTGAGGCGGTAGATTACATCACCCCCGGACCCGGCGCGGTCAATTTCGCCGGTTTGCGCTTCATCGCCGGAGTGATGCTGATAGTCTATATTTTCAGCGCCACCTCGGCCTGGTTTCAGAACTGGATTCTGGTAGGGATCTCTCAGACCACCGTACACGATCTCCGCAAGGATTTGTTTTATAAGGTGCAGAAGCTGCCGGTGAAGTTTTTCGATATGCGCACCCACGGCGAGATCATGAGCCGGCTGGCCAACGACGTGGAAAACGTCAGCAACACCTTGGCCAACAGCACCACCCAGTTCTTCTCCAGCGTCATCACCGTCTCGGGGGCGCTGATCGCCATGCTCCTCCTAAATCCCTTCATGACGGTGGTCAGTTTGGTCAGCGTGCCGTTCAGCTTTTTCATCACCATGCAGATAGCCAAGCGGACGCGCAAGTATTTCATGGCCCAGCAGACCGAGTTGGGTAACCTGAACGGCTATATAGAAGAGATGATCGTCGGCCAGAAAGTGGTGAAGGCTTTCAGCCGGGAAAATGAGACGGTGAACCAGTTCAACGACATAAACCTGAGGCTGCAGACGGCCTCGGCCAAAGCGCAGATCTTCTCCGGCATCATTCCTCCCCTGATGAACGTGATCAACAACCTCACCTTCGCCCTGGTGGCCGGGGTGGGCGGCTGGCTGGCCATCAGAGGAGACATCTCCATCGGCGTGGTAGCTTCCTTTATCGGCTACACCAGGCATTTTGCCCGGCCTATCAATGATATTGCCAACCAGGTGAACATGTTGCAGTCCGCCTTGGCCGGTGCGGAAAGAGTATTTGGGATCCTGGATGAAGAGGAAGAAGTGGAAGCAGAGGCCGGGAAGGCTGGAGCGGCGGACAGGAAGGCTGGAGCAGAGGCCGGAAAAGAGGCGGCCGGGAAGGCGGCCGGGAAAGAGGCGGCAGCCCCGATCATGGTGAGCTCCAACAACGGCGCCCCTGAGGACAAGAAAGGCCAAAACAACACCCCCCTGCCATTCAAGGGCGAGGTGGTGTTCAGGAATGTCTCGTTCGGCTATAAGGGCGATGTGCCCGTGCTGAAGAATATAAACTTCACCGCCCGTCCGGGGCAGACCATCGCCCTGGTGGGGCCGACGGGTGCGGGTAAAACCACCATCGTGAATCTCCTCATGCGCTTTTACGACGTTAACGAAGGCAGCATCACCATCGACGGCATCGACATCCGGGATCTCCCGAGAGAGCGGTTGCGCAGCTCTTTGGGTATTGTGCTGCAGGACACTTATCTCTTCACCGCGTCGGTGAAGGAGAATATCCGCTACGGCAGGCTGGACGCTACCGACGAAGAGGTGGTGGCCGCGGCCAAGTTGGCCAATGCCGATATCTTCATCAGCCGCCTGCCGCAAGGTTATGACACCATGCTCAGCCTCGATGGCGGCAACCTGAGCCAAGGGCAGCGACAGCTGTTGGCTATCGCCCGGGCGGTGCTGGCCGACCCGGCCATTCTCATTCTGGATGAGGCCACCAGCAGCGTCGACACCCGCACCGAGATGCATATCCAGGCCGCCATGCTGAAGCTGATGAAAGGCCGCACCAGTTTTGTCATCGCCCACCGGCTCTCTACCATTCAGGGCGCCGATGAGATCATGTTCATCGACCATGGAGAGATTGTGGAGCGGGGCACCCATGCCGAGCTGATGGAGCAGAAAGGGTATTATTACAAGCTCTATTCCAGCCAGTTCCGCAGGCATTCGCAACTGGCGGCCGCCGGCCGGCAGGTAGGATGATAATGAGGAAAGAAGCAGTAGGATCAGAAATACAAAAACCGGAAACCGGGAGGCCCCGGTGTAGAATGGAGTTGACCAATGGCCAGGAAACCGAACATCATACTGCTTCTTTCCGATGATCATGGCTGGGATGAGGCCGGATTCTACGGGCATCCATATCTCCGGACCCCGGTGCTGGATGAGATGGCGGAAAGCGGCCTGCGTTTCGACCGCTTCTACGCCGCCGCCCCCGTCTGTTCACCTACCAGGTGCAGCCTCATGACGGGACGCCATCCCAACCGCTCCGGGTGCTTTTCCTATAACTACTCCACCCGCCCGGAGGAGATCATGCTGTCCCGCCTCTTAAAGGAGCATGGCTATAACACCGCCCATTTCGGCAAGTGGCATCTGGGCGCGGTGAAGGCCGGCTCGCCGCTCAACCCGGGCGCTGCCGGTTTCGATGAGTGGCTCTCCAGCGATAATTTCTTTGAATGCAACCCGGTGTTGAGCCGCCGGGGCGAGGAGCCGAGGGTTTTTTACGGCGAGGGCTCGGCTATTGTGGTGGAGGAGGCCATCAAATATATCGACAAGGTGGCGGGGGAGGACAAACCTTTCTTTATCTTCGTCTGCTTCGGTTCTCCTCATGCGCCGTATAATGCCGAGGATGAGGACCTGGCTTTATATGCCGATGCGGAAGTGAAAAATGAGCTGAAGCACCGCTGGGGCGAGATCACCGCCATGGATCGGGCTATCGGCCGCCTGCGCCGCTATCTGGCGGATAAGGGGCTGAAGGAAGACACCATTTTCTGGTATATGAGCGACAACGGCGTTCCCCGCGATGGGGTGTATGCCAATCCTTTCAAAGGTTGCAAAGGACAGCTATATGAGGGTGGCATCAGAGTGATCAGCCTGCTGGAATATCCCAGGCTGATCACGGCGCCGCGGATCAGCACCTATTTGAGCGTCACCTCGGATGTGATGCCTACCATTCTGGAGCTGGCCGGCATCCCGCAGCCGCCGAGGATCCTCGACGGCCTCAGCCTTGTGCCTCACCTCAAAGGTGAAACAGGCGAGCGGCCTGAACCGGTCTGCTTCTGGAATTACGACCGGCAGGCCGAGTCGGGCGGCCAGCCGTGGATCGATCCGGCCTTGCAGGGTTATATCACTCCCACGGGAGGCTGGCGCATCCGGCAGTTCGTCAATTATGTTCACCCGGTGGCCAAGACGGCCGACTTCGGCGGTACGGCAGCCATTATGGATAATCGCTATAAGCTGCTCGTGCACCCCGATGGGAAAGTGGAGCTGTTCGATATCCTCATCGACCCCGCCGAAACCCGGAACCTGGCCGGGCGGATGCCCCGGGTGGTGGCGGCACTACGGCCCCGGCTGGAGGAGTGGCAGGCTTCCGTGGAGAGAAGCCTCACCGGCGCTGATTATCAATAAAATACGGGTATAAAACAATTCAAGCGCCGGGGGAGCCCGGCGCAAATTGTTCCTAAGGGTGAATCCCGTCGGGATCGTTTACCCGGGCCCCCTCAGGCATAGGTACATGCCCCTTGAGCAGCGGATCGTTGGTCCGCTCCATCCAGGCCGTGAGGCGGCGGCGCATGTCGGCCAGCACGGCGGCATACTCCGGGGCAGCAGCCAGGTTGTTTCTCTCCTGCGGATCAAATAGCAGATCATAGAGTTCTTCTTCAGGGATGGGGCGCCCGGCCCAGCCGTTCTGCAGCCAAACCTCCTTACTCAGACTCCTGTCGCAGTTGGGCAACACCGGTCGCCGGCGCTCGTCCCAGTTGCGGATATATTTCCAGCGCGTGGTGCGCACCGCCCGCTTCGGCTCGTAGGCGGCATGATAGGTCACCTCGGCATATATCTCCTCATGGATCTCCTTTTGAGTGTCGGCTCCCTCCCCCTTCCCCTTCTCCTTCCCCTTTCCCTTTCCCTCGGCGAGCAGCGGCAGGATAGAAGCTCCCTGCAGCCAGGTCGGCCGCTCCAGGCCGAGATAGTCGCAGATGGTGGGGAAAATGTCTATGTGGGAGACCATGGCGTCGATCACTTTCCCGCCCCGGAAGGGAGCCGGACCCTTCATGATTAGGAAGACGCCGAGGCCATGATCGGTCAGGTTACACTTCATGTGCGGGAAGGCGATGCCGTGATCGGTGGTGCAGATGATCAGGGTGTTTTCCGCCAAACCCAACCGTTCCAGGCAAGAGAAGACCTCGCCCATCTTTTTGTCCAGGCGGGCGGCGGACACTTTGAAATCGGCCATGTCCTGCCTGGTTTCGGGCGTGTCGGGTAGCGGCGCCGGCGGCAGGCAATAGCGGGGATCGCCCGCCGGACCGTCAGGATTGAAGTAGCCCAGTTCCCTCCCCCGGCGATGGGTTTCACTGAACCCTACGGAGAGGAAGAAGGGCTGCGGCGGGCGACTTTCCAGCCAGGCTATTGCCAGTTTTTCGGCGTCTTCCTTGCCCAGCACCTGATCATAGCCGATCATTTCCGGATCTCTGGCTACATGCTGCACGCCGGCGAGCGCGGAAGTATAGCCGGTCCGGCGCAGGGTATGTACTATATGTTGACTATAGTCATTGAGGGAAAAGCCCCGGTGCGCCAAGCCCAGCATACCGGAGCTATGCGGCGCCTGGCCGGTCAATAAAGCCGCCCTGCTGGGGGAGCAGGTGGGAGCGGCGCAGAAAGCCCGGCGGAAAAGTACTCCCTCCTCGGCCAGAGCCTGGAGGTGCGGGGTGGGGACGGCGTGTCCATAGGGCTGAATGTAGCGTCCGGTGTCGTGGGAGTGGATATAAACGATGTTCGGCAGCGGCCGGGCAGGAGCGGTCATGACAACAGCCTCCCTTTCTCATCACCATGTTCTTTTCATGACTGCAGGTAATTTCTCTTCACGGCAAAGCTTGACCTTCTCCTCCATATCCATCTCAATCTTCAACTCCTCCTCCTTCTCCTTCTCTTCCTCTTGCGGTGCGCTCCCGCCTTCTTGTGTGATGTTACCGAAAAATTACCGCGCCTGTATATCACCACTGCGCTCTATTATAATGTAGGTATATTTAAAAGATAGGAGATCAAGATCAAATGAAAAAACTGCGCTGGACGACCCACGCTGATTTAGCTATCAAAATCACTCCCACAGTAGACAGAACCGAATATCTTGATCACATGACTTTCAAGCGGGTAGCCCCACCCATGTTTACGGAAATATTCGGACCCATCATCGGGCTGAAAGAAGAGTGGCTGGAACAGGGAGCTACCCCGGAAGAACTTGACTTTTCCGCTTTCCCCTTCAGAACGGCGGCCAAAGGGCAGGTGCGGGTGAACACCGGCCTTCTCGGCGGCTACCCCGAGGAGATTCTTGAAGAGACGGATGAATACCGGATTCAACGCGATATGTATGGCCGGCGCATGAAGCTCTTTAAAGGAGTGGCCACCTTACCGCTACCGCTCGACTATCCGGTGCAGAACATGGACGACTGGCGGCGCATCAAGCACTGGTTTGAATATTCGGAGGAACGTTTCACTCCTGGCTGGGAAGATCATGCCCGCCGTCTTTTGCAAAACGGCAGAGTGGTCTGCGTCCGCATCCCCGGCGGCTTCGACCTGCCCCGGCAGCTGATGGGGGAGGAAGCGCTGTGCATGGCCTATTACGACCAGCCGGAACTGATCCACGACATCCTCGACACTGTTGGGGATATGGCCGCCAAGGTGCTCGACCGGGTGTCGGCTACCGTGCAGGTGGATGTGCTCTATGTTCATGAGGACATGGCCGGCAAATCGGGCTCATTGGTCGGACCCAAGCAGATCGAGGAGTATATAAAGCCCTATTACCGGCGCATCTGGACAATGCTCGCCGAACGGGGCGCCCGCCTCTTCGACATGGACAGCGATGGGGACATGAATTCGGTGATACCGATTTTCCTGGATGCCGGCATCAACTGCCTGCACCCGATGGAACCGGCCGCCAACATGGACATCGTCGAAGTGCGGCGCCGCTACGGCACCAAACTCGCCTTTTACGGCGGCATCGACAAGCATGTGCTGCGCAGGAGTCAGGAGGAGATCCTCGCCGAGCTGGAATATAAGATTCCGCCCCTGGTGGCCAGCGGTGGCTGCGTCTTTGCTCTCGACCACCGCATTCCCAACGGCACGCCTCTTGCCAATTACCGGTTCTATGTCCAGAAAGCGCGGGAGATCATGGACCGCTGCTACAGGGAACTCCAGAACGACTAAATTAATCGCAAGGAAGCGGAAAAAGATGCTGACACCTGATGAAGAGCGTTTTCTAAAAGGCAAGGCGGCCAAATTGCGCCGCCTGGTGCTTGAGGCTATCTACCACGCCCAAAGTGGCCATCCCGGCGGCAGCTTATCCTACGTGGAGATACTGACGGTTTTATATTTTCATACCCTCCGTTTTGATCCCAGGCATCCGGCCGATCCCGGGAGGGACCGTTTTATATTATCCAAAGGACATGCCTGCCCGGCGCTCTATGCCATCTTTGCTGAGCTTGGCATCATCTCTCCTGCCGAGCTCGCATCCCTGCGCCGGGTAGGCAGCCGCCTGCAGGGACATCCGGACATGACCAAACTGCCTGGTATCGAAATGTCGAGCGGTCCTTTGGGGTTAGGTTTGTCTGCCGGACTGGGCATGGCGCTGGCAGCCAGATTGGATAAGAGAGATTATCGCACCTATGTTGTGCTGGGCGACGGTGAGCTTCAGGAGGGCATGGTTTGGGAGGCAGCCATGGCGGCCGCCAAATTCCGGGCCGGTAACCTCACTGCCATTGTGGATTTTAACGGCGTGCAACTGGACGGCACTACCGACGAGATCATGCCGCTGGGCGACCTGGCGGCCAAGTTCGGCAGTTTCGGCTGGCAGGTGATGGAAACCGATGGCCATGATGTAAACGCCCTGGCCGGAGTCTTTGCCGAGGCGAAAAAAGCAGTGGACAAACCGGTGGTCATTTTTGCCCGCACCATCAAAGGCAAAGGCGTCTCCTATATGGAGGGGCGGTATCAATGGCACGGACAGGTTATCGATGCGGAAAAGTACCAACTCGCTATAGCTGAACTGGAGGCCGTCAAGATATGAACATAAACATGGACATGGACATGGGGCCTGTCGCCGGAGAAAAAAGCCTTCTCAATTACCGGGATTGGGCCGCTCTTCCCAGGAAATCATGCCGGGAGGCCTATGGCGCCGCTCTGCGCCGGTTGGGGGAAATAAACGACCAGGTGGTGGTGCTGGAGGCCGATGTGGGCAATTCCACCAAAAGTGTTCTCTTTAGCGAAGCCTTTCCGGATAGATATTTCAACGTGGGCATTGCGGAGAACAATATGCTGGGCGTGGCCGCCGGTCTGGCCGCCTGCGGCAAGATCCCCTTTGCCAACACCTTTGCCGTATTTGCCACCATGCGGGCGGGAGATCCGCTGCGCTCCCTCATCGCCTATACCGGGCTGAACGTCAAGGTGGCGGCTTCCTATGCCGGGTTGTCCGATTCATATGACGGTGCCACTCACCAGTCCGTCGAAGACCTGGCCATTGCCCGCGCCCTGCCTAACCTGACGGTGCTTGTTCCGGCCGATGCCCACCAGACTGTTCAGGCGGTGATGGCGGCTGCCGCCTATCGGGGCCCGGTATTCATCAGGTTGAGCAGGGCGGTGCTGCCGGTGATATATAAAGAAGAGGCCGGCTTCCCCATCGGCAGGGGCCGGGTGCTCCGCCGGGGTGCTGATGTAACCTTGATAGCCTGCGGTTATATGGTGTACAAAGCCCTGCAGGCCGCCGAGATGCTGGCGGCCGATTACAGCATCAAGGCTGGTGTGATAGACATGTCCACCATCAAGCCGCTTGATACGGCCCTGTTGCGGGAGGCGGCAGAGGAGACGGGGCGGATCGTCACCATTGAGGAGCACAGTATCCATGGCGGGCTGGGCTCGGCCGTGGCGGAGTATCTGATCCAGCATCATCCCGTGCCGATGCGCCTATTGGGCTTGCCCGACGTGTTCGGGGAATCGGGAGACTATGAAGCGCTGCTGACTCATTTCAGGCTGGATGCTCCCGGCATAACAAAGGCGGTGGCGGACTTCTGCCGGTGAATCCCTCCGCTCGGAGAATCCCTCTGCCCGGAGAATCCTTCCGCACGCCCTGAGAATCCCTCCGCCGGTGAATTGCTGCGTGAGTGGGGGAGGTAGAAACACCCCGGGGTCGACGGTGGGCTGTGCCACAGCCGATGAGCGAAGCCTCTCAGGCCGCCCTTCCCGTCGACCCCGGTAGCTTATTTAGTAGCTTATTTAAGTGATGGATATAGTTATGGCAGGGGCGGTTATTGTTCCCTTATTATCCCATTGCCCCATTGCCCTGATTGCCCTTACTGCTACTGCGCTTTCTGTTCGTCCAGCTTCCTCAGCTCTTCCAAGAGCGAGCCGTAGAGGCCGATGAACTTGGCTTCATCCAATGGAGCCGCATCATCATTCCAGGTGGCGCTGACGGCATAACTTTTACCGCTCTTGCTGACCAGCCAGGTGGTCATGCTGATGACACCCGGTTCGCTGCCGCCTTTATAGGCCACCCGCTGCCAGTTTGCGGCGTCGGCTGCTCCGGGGTTGATGGACATAAGCGGCAGCTCCTGCACATAGGCCATCAAGTTGACCAGATCGTTCACCGAGAAGAACCATTCCACATCGAGCGCCACCGGATTACCGCCGAATAAGGAGGGGTCGGGCAGCTGCCGCTCTTCTATAGCCTGCAACACTTCCCGCCGCTTTTGTGTATCCCCGCGGCGATACTCCTCCAGGAAAGCGCTGTTTTCCGGGCTTTTCAGGATAAAGGCTTGGCGGGTGGAAAGGAACGGCCGGTTGTTTCCGGCATATAGTTCCACCACCTCCGGCCCGACCACGTCGATCAGAAGGTCGGTGGCCGTGTTGTCGCTGAGGGATATCATCAGGGCGGCCAGCGACTCTATGGTGAGAGCGCTACCGGCGGGCCAGGTCTGCAAAATCCCGGTGGGCAGGCTTTTATGCTTCTCTTCCAGGCGAACTACCTGGTCCCTGGCGAGAGCCCCGGCGGCAATCTTGTCCTTGAGAGCGGCCAGAACGGCCAGCTTAAAGGTGGAACCGACGGCCAGGGGAGTGGTGGGGGCGACGGCGGCTAAAACCTCCTGGCTATCCACAGAATAAACCAAAAGGCTCACCTGGCCGGGCAGCTCGGTGAAGCGGGAGATGAGTTCCTCCAGCCCGGCCACTTTCAGTTGCGGCACGCCCAGCCAGAGCCCGGCGATCCTCCCCTCATTGTCCAGCACGATTTGCGCCGGCACGGTGCCCCCGTCGAAGATGAGCTGGAAGGTTGTCTCCACAGCGCCGGGAGCGGCGGCAGATGGGGGAGTCAACCCCTCAGCCCACTGATATATACCGAGGGTGCCCCGGTATTGATCGATTATGGCTTGCAATTGGCCAAGCGGCAGCTGCGCCAGGACGGCGGGGGAGAACCAATCGGCACTGAGGGAGGCGGAGGTGAATAGTTGAGCCAGCCGCTCCTGCGGTGTGACGCTTTCGCCCGGTGCCGGCGGCTCGCCAAAGACGGGACCGCCGGCGGCGATGATGAAGGTGATAATAAGTACGGCAACAGACAAAACAGATAGAGGGAGGTGCTTTTTCATGTGCCTAAGCCTCTTTTCCTTGATACTCCGGTAACTCTATTATTCGGGATTGATGGACCTATCACCTTGTATCTATTCATAATCAGGTGCCGGGGAGGGGAAGGGCGCGAAATTTTTACCAAAGTAGGGCCTAAAAACGGGGGTGGGCGAAAATTTTACCAAACTTGGTTTTGGCGGGTGGTTACAGATCGGGATGCCTGTAGGAAAACCCCAGCTAGTGGTCGTGGTGGGGTAGCGCTGCCTGCCCGCCTCTGCCGGTCATGGGTGAGCTGATCATACTTTGGGAAAAAGTTCGCCCCTCTTATCACATTGCACCCCATCGCCATGCATACCCACCGCGCCGCTCCACCATCCCCCAAGTCACCTTTGGCCCACACCCTCTCTCCCCGCTGACCACTTTAGTCGCTTCAGTATGGCAAAAGGTGAAACCCTCTCCCTTGGTGAATGGGTATCCGTAATACCAAGAGGAAGGAGAACCCAGTGACCAGGCACGGAAGACCTAATATACTCTGGATATCCTTTGAGGACACCAACCCGTTTTATGGCTGCTACGGGGACCCGGTGGCCCGCACTCCCAATGTGGACCGCCTGGCGGCCGAGGGTTGTCGGTGGCCGAATGCTTTCTCTACGGCCGGCGTCTGTGCACCGGCCCGTTCCGCCATCATCACGGGCATGTACCCCATCTCCATCGGCACGCACCACATGCGCACCACCCATACCGAGGCGGCAGCCCCCGAGCTCCCGACGCCATATTCCGCCGTGGTGCCGCACTATGTCAAATGCTTCACCGAGTATCTGCGGGCGGCCGGGTATTATTGCACCAACAATGTGAAAACGGATTACCAGTTCACCCCGCCGCTCACCGCCTGGGACGAGTGCAGCCGGAAAGCCCACTGGCGGAACAGGCCCGACAAGGACCAGCCGTTCTTCGCCGTCTTTAACCTGGACCGCACTCATGAAAGCGGGATGTGGCCCAAGGAGGGGGAGGACCTGAGCCGGTGGGATCTTTCGGCCATTCCGCTCCCGCCCTATTTCCCCGACACGCCGAAAATGCGCCTGGCCATGGCCAGGATGTATGCCAATATCGAGCATAACGACACCTTGCTGGGGAGGCTCCTGGAGCAGCTCCGGGAGGACGGCCTGGAGGAGAACACCATCGTCTTTCACTGGAGCGATCACGGGCCATTGCCCAGAGGCAAGCGCTGGCCATATGATGCGGGCGTGCATGTGCCGCTGATCGTGCGCTGGCCGGGCCATCTCGCCCCGGGAAGCGTGAACGAGCAGTTGGTCAGCACCATCGATTTGGGACCGACGGTCCTCTCCCTGGCCGGGGTGCCGATACCGCCTCACCTGCAAGGCCGGGCTTTCCTGGGCGAACAGGCCGCCCCGCCGCGCCGCTATGTCTATATGTCCCGCGATCGCTATGATCAGGACTACGACATGGTGCGAGCGGTGCGCGATAAGCGCTTTAAGTATATCCGCCATTATTACCCCAACACGCCTTATATGATCTGGGTCTCCTATCTGAACCGGCACCCGATCATGCAGGAACTCTGGCGGCTGTACCTGGCGGGGGAGTTGACCGGGCCGCAAAAGCTCTTGTTTGAGCCCCGCCCGGTGGAAGAGCTTTATGATACAACTGCCGATCCTCACGAAATAAACAACCTGGCTGCCGATCCGGCCTATGCCGACGAACTGCAGCGGCTGCGGCAGGCGCTGGAGGAGTGGCGGAGAGAAGTCGGCGATATGGGCGAGATCGCTGAGGCGGAAATGGTCCGGCGCTGGTACCCGGGTGGGAAGCAGCCGAAAACGGCGGCCCCTGTCTTCGTGCCCCTCACCGTGGACAGCCCGGCTGTAACCGCCCTGACGGCCCCGGCGGCACCGAGCCATGAGAGCCATGAGACGACAACTCCGGCTCCGGCTGAGGTCCCGGCGGCGCCGCTCCATGCCAAGCTTGCCGCCCCCGCCGCCGTGCAGCTTTATTGCGCCACCCAGGGCGCCTCCATCGCCTACACCCTGGAGCCCAACACCCTGGAGCCCAACACCCAGGCGCCCCTGGAGCAAAGCCCCCACCCCCGCTGGCTGCTTTATACTGCTCCCATCCGGCTCCCCCTGGGACAGACGACGGTGCGGGCCAAGGCCATCCGCATTGGCTATGCCGATAGCGATGAGGTAATGGCGGTGTTTGAGGTGAGTTAGCCGGGAGCGCCGGCACCTCGTCGGGCGGGCAAGCATTTTTAATCTCATTTTAATTTTGCTTGGATTTGTTTTTAAGCCTCCTGTGCGAAGATAAAGCCGCAACGAAAACCACAAGGAAAAAAGCAGGAGGGATTATTACTATGGCCACACTTGAACAGGCGGAAAAGCTCCGCCAGAAAGCCGGGGTAAGCTACGAGGACGCAAAAGCGGCGCTCGACGCCACGGGGGACGATCTGCTGGAGGCACTCATATGGCTGGAAAAGAAAGGTAAGACGGCTCCACCCCCAAGCGGGGGGTATTATAGCAGCAGGAGCCAGGAAGAGGAGATTCAGCCCAGAAGGGAAAATGTCAAGGCGGGAAAAGAAAACAAAGGAGACGGCTTTTGGGACTTTTTGGGCAAGCTGTTCCGCTTCCTGGCCAAACTGTTCCATATCGGCAATACCAACTACCTGGTGGCCCACAAGCGTGATGAAGAGCTGTTTGCCTGTCCTATTACCGTCCTGGTGTTTCTCCTGATCATCGGTTTCTGGTTTGTGGTGCCGCTGATGTTGGTCAGCTTGTTCTTTGGCTTCAGGTATAGCTTCAGAGGCAAAGAGTTCGGCAAAGAAACCGTCAATAAATTCATGGAAAGCGCCACGGAAACCGCTGAGGGCATTAAGAAAAAGTTCCAGGATGAAATGGAGCGCTGAAAGGAATGCGGGAGCATTAAATGGGGACGAAAATCCTGCTTATCGAAGATGAAGAGAAGATTGCCAGGTTCGTCGAGCTGGAACTGACCTACGAAGGTTATGCGGTGACGAAAGCCTACGACGGTCGCAGAGGAGTAGAGTTGGCCTTGAGCGGTCATTTCGATCTGGTGATCCTCGACATCATGCTCCCCGGGATAAACGGCATGGAAGTGCTCCGGCGCATCAGGCGGGAAGACGCTTCCATGCCGGTCATCATCCTTACCGCCAGGGACGCGGTGAGCGACAAAGTATCCGGCCTCGACATGGGGGCCGACGATTATGTTACCAAACCCTTTGCCATCGAGGAGCTTTTGGCCCGCATCCGCACGGCCCTGCGCAAGAAGGCGGTGGCGGAGAAGGAGGAAATACTCTCGGCACAGACGGTGACGCTCGATGCCAAGCGCCGCACCGTAACTGTTTCCGGCACCCCGGTTGAGCTGACCAAGCGGGAGTTTGACCTGCTTTATTGGCTCTTGAAAAACAAGGGCATCGTGGTGACCAGGGAATCGCTGTTGGAAAATGTGTGGGAAAGCGATTTCGACGGAGGTACCAACACCGTGGATGTGTATATACGCTTCCTGCGCCAGAAGATCGACGAAGCCTTCGGCGTGAAGCTCATCCATACGGTGCGTGGAGTCGGCTATGTCATCAAAGATGAAAAGCACAGTCTCCATAACCCGTAGGCTCAACGTGGCCAGCATGCTGCGCCTGTTGAGCGTGATGCTGTCGTTGGACGTGTTGATCTGCTTGCTGGCGGCAGGGGTGCTTTTATATTATTGCGAAAACAAGGGAGCCGAGGCCGGCAAACTGATTGCCTACTTCGGCTTGCCTCAGGTGAGCGAGAGCGCCTTCTCCTGGGCTGAGCTGGCCGGCGTGGAAGTGCAGGCCTTGGAAGAGGAAGAGGAGGAGGAAGACGGGGAGGGGCAATGGAAAGGGGTAAGAAATGCGAAAACTCCCTCACCCGGCCCCGGAAGTCCGTCAGGTCAGCTTACCATCAGGATCCCTACCCTGCCTGCCCCTTTTTCCGCCATCCTGCCGGAGAACACCCGGGCAGCCGCTCGCCATATTGAGTATGCCGGCGGGAAAGTTTATTATGCCTTGACTCTGCCCATCGGCACCGCCTTAGCCCGCATTACCATAAATGTAAGTGGATTTCTCTTCCTCTTCACCGTCTGCTTTGCCGTGCTGGTGCTCGTGGAACTCTTGACGGTCATATCGGAAGCCGAGAAAAACCGGCGCATGGTGCGCAAGATGCTGGACCCGATAACCGAGCTCACCAAGGCCGCCCAAAATTTGAATGCCGCCTCAAAACACCTCGATCCGGAGAAGATGGCCGCCCTGGCGGGGAAACTGGAAGACATCGATGCCGCCAGGCTGGACACCAGAATCCCGATAGAAGAAACCCAGGATGAATTGAAGAACCTGGCCCAGGCCATCAACAACATGCTGGACAGGATCAATGAAGCATATAAAGTGCAGATCCGCTTCGTTTCCGACGCCTCTCACGAGCTGCGGACGCCTATCTCCGTCATTCAGGGTTATGCCAACCTGCTCGACCGCTGGGGCAAGCATGACGAGAAAACGCTTCAGGAAGCCATAAACGCCATCAAAGAAGAAGCCGCCAACATGAAGGATCTGGTGGAGCAGCTTTTGTTTTTAGCCAGGGGCGACAACAACACCATCATGCTGCAGGCGGAATTGTGCGATCTGGCGGAGATCGTCGCCGAAGTGGCCGAAGAGACCAAAATGCTGGATAATACCCATGTGCTGGAGCTAAAAACCGCCAACGCTCCGGTCGTGGCCGACAAAGCCCTCATAAAGCAGGCGTTGCGCATCCTGGTCGACAATGCCGTCAAATACACCGACCCCGGCGGCAAGATCACCTTAGCCTGCGGATTGGATAATGGTTATGCCAAAATGAGCGTTACAGACACAGGTATCGGCATTCCCGCCGAAGCCGTGCCCCGCATCTTCGACCGCTTTTACCGCACCGATGAGTCGCGCTCCAGAGCCACCGGCGGTGCCGGTCTGGGCCTTTCCATCGCCAAATGGATCGCCACCAGGCATGACGGCTATATGGAAGTTCTCAGCCGGGAAGGCATCGGTACCCGCATAACCATTGTGCTGCCGGCGGCGTCTCCGGCCGTATCAGGCGAAGTAGGCAACTGAGCAGATGAATATCGGCGATTGCTACAGAATGTTGCACTTGTTCAAAGGCCGGACCATGAGTCGCGCTCCAAAGCCACAAGCGTTGCAAGCTTGGGTCCGGCAAACCTTCCGAGAGAACGTCGCGGTGACCCGAGAGATAAGAATGGACAGCTGATTGTCCATCCTGAAGGAGCACCGGCCTTTTCGCCTAACTATCAAAAATGGAGAGAGAGCCGACGCCATCGATTATCGCTTTATGGAAGATTAGTAAGACACATAAACACAAAAGGAGGAAAGGTATGGTCAACACTTTAGATAACAAAGCAAAAATCCCAATGGAAAAACCGCCTCCTGACCTAGCCGATGTGGCTTATGGTTCCCACGAGCGCCATGTCATCGATTTTTGGCATCCTCATAAACCGGGGCATGATCCCGCCCCGCTCGTCGTATACATTCACGGCGGTGGCTTTAAATCCGGCGATAAAACTAAGCTGCCGGCGCATTTGCTTCGACTTTGCCTTGAAGCCGGTTTTGCCGTGGCTGCTATTAACTATCGCTTATCCAATGAGGTGACCTTTCCGGCATTCATGCATGATGCCGGCAGAGCCATCCAATTTATGCGCAGTAAAGCAGCAGAATGGCATATTAATGCCGAGAGGATAGCAGCCACAGGCGGTTCTGCCGGAGGCGGTATCTCCTTGTGGCTGGCTTTCCATCCCGATCTGGCCGATCCGACTAGCCCGGATCCTGTAGCCCGTCAATCTACCAGCCTTACCTGTGTCGGCGCGGTTAATACCCAGTGCTCCTATGATCCACTATTTTATCAAGAGATAGGTCTAGCCCCCGCGACAGTCCATTCTTTTATGCTGCCTTTTTATGGATTGTCTGTTGATCAAATGGACACTCCTGAAGCTAGGCGTCTGTTTAAAGAAGCGGCACCGATGACCTGGTTTCATGCTTGCGGTCCGCCTGTTTTCTTATATTATAACTGGAGCGATGAGCCGTTACCGGCTGAAGCTAATCTGGTCATGGGAGCAATTACAGGGCACACTGAGATAAATATGGATCCCCAACTCAAAAAGACTCTTTTAAGTTGGGCTATTCATCATCCCAAAATGGGTAAGATCATCAAAGAAAAGTTAACGGCGCTTGGTGTTGAATGCGAACTGCATATTGTTACTCCAGAGCAGACAGCTGAAATGCAGGTGAAAATGGTGGAATTCTTTAAGCGCCATATGATGAAGTAAACCCGGTTGATTGGATAAGTTGGCTGTTGCAGGCATCTACTTTGAACAGGCGTTCGCTAATGTGCCGATGTGCACTCCAAATCGGGCGGTTATGCTCAGCGGCTGCTACCCTATACAAAACAGGGTGCCGGCAAATGATATAGAGCTATCACCCTCGCAGGCACGGATTAATTGAACACCTGATCGAAGACCAATCCGGCGGCGCCCATCAAGCCGGAATTGGCGCCGAAGGTGGAGGGGATGACGAGGGGAGCGCGCCCTTCCATCAGGGCGGAAAAGGTGGCCTG
The DNA here is from genome assembly GCA_012840225.1 of Bacillota bacterium. GTDB lineage: Bacteria > Bacillota > Limnochordia > DTU080 > DTU080 > DULU01. The sequence continues at coordinate 17,658 of DULU01000002.1, read as the reverse complement.
GGCGATGCGCTGCTGCATGTAACCGATTATTTCCGGAATCTGGAAGATCGGTCCGGAGAGAATGAAGGCATCCAGATCCAGAAGGTTGGCCACCGGTATGCAGAACTGGGCCAGTGCATCGGCGCACTCCCTCAGGATGGCGAGCACCTGGCTGTCGCCTTGCCTGGCGGCGGCGATCACTTGCGCCAGGCTGCGCATTTGCTCATATTCTCTGAAGGTGTGCAGACGCTCCAGGATATGCCGGCGGCCGACAATGTCATACAGACGGTAGCGGAGGTCCTTCGCCAGAGTGACGGCGTTTTCGGGAACGATGCTCACCGGATGCAGCTCCCCGGCCAGGCCGTTGCCCCGGTATAGCTGGTGGTTCAGCACCGTTCCCGCCGCCACGCCTTCACTTACATGCACCAGCACGAAATTTTTATATCCCGTGCCCAGCCAGCGCTCGCTTAAAGCGATGGCCCAGGCATTGGTTTCCATATAAAACGGCCAGGGGGAAGAGGCGGCGAGGTAGTCCCGGATGGGGAAGTCGGTGCGCTCCCATCTGGTGACGCCGGCAGCGCCATCGACCGGCGCATAGGAAGCCACCGTGCCCCGCTCGTTATTCACCGGGCCGGAGGTGGCCACCCCAATGCCCAGGATCTGGTCGTCGGCGATTTTCCGCTCTCTCACCCAGGTTGCGATCTTCTTTATCAGGATATGGAACAATTCTCGGCTGTAGGCCATGTCCTGGGAGGTAAAGGTCATCGCCTCCGAGGCCACCACTTCCCCGCGCAGGTTGACCAAGCCCGCTTCGGCGGAAACGCTGGTCAGATGCATTGCTCCGACCCAGGCGGCTTCCGGGTTCAGTTCCAGGAGGACGCGTGGCCGCCCCAGTGCCGACCCCTGAGGACTGATGCCCACTTCATGCACTACTTCGGCATCGATCAACTCCCGCAGCCACTGGGTCACCGTCGGCTGGGAGGCGCCGGAAATGGCCATGATGTCGGCCCGCGTCAGGGGGCTGTTGTGGATGAAATGGTGGATAAGACGGCTGCGCTTACCCAAAAGGTGTACTAAAGCCTCGGACGGCATGAACCTATACCCCTATATAATAAGGTGAATTTTTTTATGCCCACGCTCCCAATTGAGCGCCCGACCTCACAGCCTAATAGCGAGTTTTCTCCCACGCCTCCAACAGGAGCTTTATCGCAGTGTCGACGGCGTGCAGCTCGCTTTCCTCAGAATATACCTGGGTGAACGATCCCTCATACCCACCTTCCCACAGGGTATTGCGGGTGGCGAGGTAACCCGGGCACAGGTTGGCCAAGGACGCCACCACCGTGGTGTCGAAGGGGGAGCGGGCCTGAATTTGCAGTCCGGTTTCGGCCAGGATCTCGCCAGGCAGGAAGGCTAAACTCAACCGATCGAAGGCCAGCACGGTGATTTCCCAAGGTATGGTGGTGCCTTGGCCACGCCGCAACGTCAACTGGAGCAGGCCTTCCGCCCGCTGGACCCGGTATTCGGCCCGGGCTATCTCCCAGGGCGAAGCGCCGGCCGCCCGGCATTGGGCGAGCTGCTCCTGAGCTTGGGCGATAGCCTGCCGCATCTCCTCTTCGGAGAGCCTCTTGGCCGCCGGCAGAGCGAAGCGGTGGGAGACCACACCCAGGCGCCCCTCGCCGGCTGCAGCCTTCGGTGCTGATTCGATGGCCTTGACCGCTGCTCCTGCCAGGTAGCCGCCGATGATCCGCCTCATGCCGGGGCCGCGCTTGATCGGCACCACATTTCCGGCCGTGCCGGCCAGGAACATCAGCGGGGTATGATAGACCTCTTCCAGGCAGGAGCGCAGCACTCCGGGGTAGTCGGCGGAAATGGCGAAGGGGTTCGTTCCCCCGACCACCGCATGCATGGGTGTGGAGACCAAAAGGAGCACCGGGGTGCCGGCGGCATTGTCGAAGCGCAATACGGTCTGCTTGGGATCTATGGGCCGGAAGCGCAGATTCTCTTCGGATGGCGGCAGGTTGTAGGTGGTGCAGCAGGTGCCGTCCGGGCGCACCAGCCGGCGGTTGAAGGCGATCTGGCTGAAGTCGGAGATAGCCCAGCGCAGGGAGACCGGCTGCAGATCGCCGGTTGAGGCGGCAAAAGCAATGTCGTGGAGCTTGTTCCACGTCTCTTCCTGCCAGGCCTGGTGAGCGTCGCTGATGGGTTTGCTCATCATTTTAGGTCCAAAATGGGTATGCGAAGCGGTGATGACGATATTCTGCGGGGAGATGCCGGTGGAAGCGGCGATGCGCTCTCTTAATGGGGCGCTCCAGTTCTCATCGACCGAACATAAATCCGTAGTGATCAGGAGAAAGCGCGTCTCCCCCTGTTGCAGCAGGCAGGCGTCGGCATAGAGCGGATCATCCACCGCCGTGCAGCCGTCGTTCTTCCGCCAGGCATAACCAGCCATCGGCAGGCCTAAAGGCGGCGTGATTTCTGCTCGGGCATGACCCAGCAATAAAGGCGAGGAACTGCTCTGCTTCCCTGTTTCCGCTTGTTCCGGATGCTGATTAGTCATGGCTGTTACCTCCAGTCTTTTTGTTTTCCGCAAAACATGAGTTGTAGACCAATTGATCACGTCTAAGAATTAAACGATTCATAACTCGCATTATTAACCGGCAGGGAAAAATTTACTTCAGCTTAATTATACCCATAATATATTGGTGCGTCAATGTAAAATATCAATTATAGAAAAATAAATATATTACTCGTACCATGTATGATGTCTTCTCATTATCAGGGAATGGGCGAGGAAGGGAGTGAAAAGCGCCAAGAGTAACAAAAGACCGGCCAAGCCGCTGGTTACCAGGCAAGAACCACAAGACTTGTGAGGCAACATATGGCAGGCTGTTTGTGCTGGATCTCTCCGGAAGAAGGGGGGGTGATGAACAAAATTACCAAAAGGTGTGTAGCTGCTGATTGAGAATGGCTAAGGTTATGGCTGATGTGATTGTGATGTAGAACGGTGATGTTGGGAACTGGTGCGGTATCTGGTTATGGTGTGGCATGGACCATCATCCCGAAGTGTCCCCGGAAACAGTTACAGCCGAGAATAATCAAAGGAGGTTTGGACGAAAAATGACTAAGCTAGCCAGGATTTTATGCTCTATTTGTTTGCTTGCCGGGCTTTTGGCCGGATCGGCCCAGGTGCTTTCGGCCGCCGAAGTGGTGGAGATCAGGTTCTTCCACTGCTGCGGGCAGGATTATCGCAACGCTTTGTATGAGGAATTTTCCCGTGAGTTCGAGCGGCTGAATCCCGGAGTGAAGATCATCGATTCCTTTCCGGCAGCCGCTGGCGGCGGCTATTCCGACAACATCAAGGTAGCCATTGCCGGAGGTCTGCCGCCCGATGTCATGTGGATGGGCAACGGCATGTGGAATTTTGTCGATCAGCTGCTGGATCTGAATGTCCTCTATAAAAATGTGCCGTTGATTTCCGAAATCCTCCCCAGCGTCATCCAGTCGCATATGTGGGAAGGCGAGCTGAAAGCCATCCCGTTTGGCCTCAACACCCACGCCATCTTCTATAATGCCGATCTCTTTGCCGCCGCAGGCGTGACCATGCCGGCCGACTGGTCCTGGCAGGAAGCCATCAACATCGCCAAGAAGCTGACCAGGGACACCAACGCCGACGGCCAGATCGACCAGTGGGGTATTCAGCTTTCCGAGCTCACCCATGCCTACCAGCAAGGCGGGGACTTTTACACTCCCGATCTGCGCAAGGTCAACTTCAACAATCCGGCCTCGATCGCCGGCGTGCAGCTTTATGCCGATTTGGTCACGGGAGTCTATGGCTGCCATCCGCCTTCCGGCAGCGGAAACGCCCGGGACAATTTTATAAATGGCAAAGTAGCCATGTCCAACTTCGGTGTGTTTGAATCCGACGTCATCGATCCCAGCGCCGATTTTGAATGGGATGTGCAACTTTTCCCCACGCTCACCGTGGGTGGGAAGACGACCAGGACCTCGTGGTATAGCTCCGAGACCTGGGTCGTCTACAACAAGACCAAGCATCCCGACATCGTGCTGAAATTTGTGGAATTCCTGGTCTCCAGAGAGAACATGGGCAAATTCGCCCGGACCAGAGCGGTAATTCCTTCCCAGCCGAGTGTGGCCGTCAGCTCGTTCCTCACCCTGGATATGCCGCGCAGCATCTCCGTCTTCACCAAGGCTCTCGATTGGTGGAGCAGGAACAGTGCTCACCCCTCCGGGCTGGCCATTACCGCCGGCGGCTATCACAGCCAGATCTTCAGCGGGCAGATGGCGGCAGCCACAGCCATTCCGGAAATGGAACGCTATATGAACAATATTCTGGATGAATACTGGGCCGCCAGGGGGAAATGAGTATCCATAAACACGCGGTTACCGTAGTTAATCATCTCAAGATATTCTAGCGGCAGCGGACCGACTTGACGTGAAGTTGGCGATCAAGCCGGTCCGCTGCGTATTTATTACGGCAATTTACTTCTTAAAGATCAACGGTTTTTTTCGTGTAAGCACTTTCTACTTCGGCCAATACGATGGTCAAAGTATCTCTGGCTTCTTCAGGCGTTATTACCTCGGGTGCCTTACCAGCCTTGATGCAGTCTATAAAGTAACGGATCTCGTTATAGTAAGCTCCCAAGGAGGTAATATTCAGACCGGTAGATTCGGAAGAGGCTTCTGCCGAAAACGGCTCTTTCCAATCAGGTTCATACGGCTTTCCATTCCAGGGGTATACACATAGCGCAGGTGTATTATATCTGTTGAATTCCACGGTGGCATCGTCAAATACAGCTCGAAAGCCCATGAAAAATTTGTAATCAACTGGTATATTGCCACCGCCTTCAGCAAATACAGCCGGACCATTATCATAAATATAATGAGTAGATACATGTGACAACCCGTATTGATCAACATACCCGACGGTGCGTACTGCATTGGGCTTGCCAAGCAAATACAAGACAAAATCTGTGTCATGGATATGTCGGTCTACTGTCTGCGAGCCGGAAAGCTGCGGATCCAGCATCCAATTCCGCCACGATTTGGTAGATAAGCCACCCACCCTTGTCAAACTGAGCACCTGCAGATTGCCGAAGGTTTTTTCGGAATATACCTTCTTTAGGTAGCTATATTCACGCCAAAAGCGTATGCAATGACCAATCATAAGGCTTTTCCCGGTCTTCTTTTGGGCCTCGATCATATCTGTGCATTGCTCGTAGTTTAAAGCCATCGGCTTTTCGGACAAAACATGGAATCCTTTCTCCATGGCCATAACAGCATACTGCGAATGCAAGAATGTGGGAAGACAGATATCGATCATGTCGACATCAGCGTTATGAATAAGTTCTTCCGCAGAGCTATAAGGCTCAGCCTCCATAAACTCGGCCCCTTTTTGCCTTCTGTCCGGTTCCACATCTGCTAAAGCCACAACTTTCACGTCCGGCATTGCCTTATATACACGGCCATGCACATTTCCGATAGCACCCCAACCCAACATGCCTACTCTAAACACCTTTTTGCCTCCTATAGTGATCACAAGATGCATCACAAACACATCTATTATATCTACATTGAGCATTATTTATCTGGAAAACCGGTGTATCAATACCGCGATTTATCCATGCGGTGGAATAAAGTGTGGGCCGGAATCCCGATAAAAGTCGCCAAGTTCCCATCAAAACCTTGAAAATTTGCTATTATAAAGTAAGGTTGACGAAAAGGTGGGATGAGAACTTGGAGTTAAGTGCGTCGCAGTTGGCTTTTGTCGACCATGTCGCCGGCCCGGCCATTCTGCAGGCCGCAGTGGGCACCGGAAAAACGCTCTGTTTGGCAGAAAGGGCGTCCCGAAAATGGAAAATAAGAAATGGAGGGAGGAGCATGGCTCAACTTTACCCCGATTCTCTGCAGGACGAATGTAGCCCTGCGGAGTATAAATTTTTTGAAGCTTGTCGTCAACTGCCGCATAAATACCTGGTGATCGCCCGCCTGCCGATAAACGCCCGGGGTAAGCCCGATATGGAAATCGACTTCCTCATCGCTTCACCCGACTGGGGCTACCTGGTCGTGGAGGTGAAGGGCGGAGGCATCGGCTACGACCCGATCAAGGGGGAATGGGCGAGCAGCGACAGGTACGGTGTAACTCACCAAATAAAAGATCCAGTCCTGCAGGCCAGGCAGAACATGATGGCAGTGCGCGATCTGATTCAGGCGCACGGGCTGGAGAAGCGCTATACATATCGTTACGGCTGGGCCATCTGCTTTCCGGACAGCGTGAAGGAAAAGGTGGCTCACCTCCCGCCGGAATTGATCATCGACAGAAAAGACATGAGCGATCTCGAAGCTGCTTTGCGGCGGGTGATGCATTATCATGGTCCGTCGTGCTGGTCCACGCCGGCGCAGGGAACCGCCGCCGTCAGGGCATTCAAGAGACTGTTCGCCCAGCCGGTTGAAGTGAGGGCAGTGTTCGATGCCCGGCTGGACGAAGTGGAGCGGCAGCTGATCAAACTGACTACGGAACAATACCTCATTTTGGCCGCCCTGCGCCATCACAAAGAAGCGCTGATATGCGGCTGCGCCGGTTCCGGCAAGACGTTCCTCGCCGGGGAAAAGGCCCGCACAGCCTATGAAGCCGGGCAATCGGTCTTGCTGACCTGCTTCAACCGCCCGCTGGCAGACTGGCTGCGGGAGCAGCTGGTCCGCCCGGAAAGGAAAGGGAACCGACAAATGGATGTGGATAATTTCCACACCACCTGCCTGAATCTGGCCAGGGAAGCCGGTCTGCCCACAGAAATCGAAGCGCAGAGCCCTAAAGATCCGCAATGGGCCGAACTGCTGCTGCGGGCGGTCGAACGTCTCGGCCCTTTATATGACACCATCGTCGTCGACGAGGGTCAAGACTTTGAGGAAGAATGGTGGATACCGCTCCTGGAGCTGAGAAAGCCGGGAGGTGCTTTTTACATATTCTACGACGACAATCAGCGCATATACACCCGCAACCAGAAGTGGCCGTTTGCCCACCCGCCTTTTCAGCTGACCAAGATCGTCCGCTGCACCCGGCAGATTCAGGAGCAGGTGATCAAGTTTCACCAAGGCCATTGCCCACCCGGTTTGACCGATGTATGCGGCCAGCCCGTCGAATTTTATTTCGGGGTGGACGAGAAGCGGATTAAGGGGGAGCTGGCGGCGGTGTTGCATCATTGGCTAAAGCAGGAGAGCGTGCCGGCGGCGGAGACGGTGATTCTCACCCCGGCTTCCGCCCGGCGCTCCGTCTGGAGTGAAGGACTGTCGGTCGGGGCCTATAGCCTGACCTGGGACCCGGAGAAGGCTCGGGCTGGGAAAAATTACGTTTTGGTGTCCACGATTCACCGCTTCAAAGGTCTGGAACGCAAGCTGGTGATACTAACCGAGTTATATTACCTTGACGACGACGATGACGCAGACGACGGCGATAAAGAGGCCGATCGGGGGCTGGAGCACTACCGCAATAAACTGCTGTATATAGGCCTGTCGCGAGCCAAAGGCCAATTGGTGGTGTTGGGCGGGCGCCGGGAATGGTTTGGGCCTGACGAAGTGCTGCAGGGTGTGCCGCCCGGCATGGGAAACGTTGTGGGGCGGCAATAAGGGTACTGGGGTATGGGGGGTATATGGAGGTATGTTTGGCGGAGCAGGTCCATTGCTCCGCCATATCATCTCCGCCATATCATCTCCGCCATATCATCTGCTCATATGGTCATATTGTTCATATGGTAATAGTGCGGCCGGTTTGCGCCGACTCATAGGCGCTCATGGCTATCTTGATAGCCAAAGCTGCCGTATCGACATCGATGGGGGAAGGCCCTTCGCTTTTCAGGTAGTCGATGAAAGCATTGGCCGGCGGGGTGGGGCGTGACTTGACCAACTCCACCTCCGGGTATTCCCAGGAACCTTTATCCGTGTTATAGAGGCGCAAGGGGCGGGGTAGATCAGGCAGCGCTCTGGAGGAGGCAATATCCGTACCGGAAGCGATAATGACCCCCCGGTCGCCGAATATTTCTATGGTGGCATCGCCCGCCGTCTCCGTCCAGCTGGTCTGCAGGCAGCCTATGCTGCCTCCGGGGAAATCGAAGAGGAGCATGGCATTATCCTCCACCATAAGCCCCGACGTGACGGTGGACATGCGGGCGGTTACAGAATGAGGCCGGCCGCACATCCAGAGGAACCACAATATGGCATGCGCCCCTTCGTCCATCAGGGCACCGCCGCCGGACTGGGCAGGATCGGTCATCCACCCCAGAACCCGCTCCCGCTCACCTGGATCAATGGCGAAGTGGTGGCTGTGGCGGCGGCGGATCATGCTCACCTTGCCGATTCTGCCCTCCTCCACCAGCTTTTTGATGGTGGTATGAATAGGATCGAAGCGCAGGTTGTGTGCCTGCATATATTTAACCCCGTTTTTCTTGACGGCCGCCACGATGCGCTCGGCCTCGGCCACGGAGGTGGCCATAGGTTTCTGCATCATGATGTGCTTGCCATGTTCGGCAGCAGCCACGGCCAGAGCGGCATGCTTGGCATTCTCGGCGCAGATGGTGACGGCGTCAACATCGCTGCGCCGGAGCAGCTGCTCCACATCCCGGTGATATTCCACACCCAAAGCTTCAGCCTGCCGCCGCCCCCGGGCTTCATCGTCGTCCCACACGGCGGTGACGCAGGCATCCGGGCGGGAAGTAAACACCTTGCACCATGTCTGTTGATGGGCATGGGCATAACTCAAAACACCGATGCGCACCTTTTTCTCTTCCATATTCATAGCGGCCATCAGTCCTTTCCGTTATCAGGGTTCGGGGTGTTCAGGTGAATCATGACCTTTGATTTCCCGGGCCATCACAGTGTAACATAAAGCGCTGGGAGAATTGTCGCTTGGGTATGCCGCCCGCAGCTACCAGAAAAGCTCAAGAATCATCACTAGGACGCGATTCTCAGCCAACTCCGCCAGCACCCGATGAAATATGCCGTCTTCTTCCCTCATGGAACGGCCGCTCTGGGCCAGTTCTTTCATCCGTTCCAGGGATTGCAATAGTTCCCGCAGGAGCGGGTGATCATGCGGAGGATACAAGCGATGAATTCGTCATTTGACTTCATTACCCTTGTCGAGGGAAACAAGACCTGGCCGCGCCGCAGCGAAGCCCGTGTTGTTACATTGCGTTGAAACAGCAAAAGCTTATTTTGTAGTGGTGAATTTCACCCCATCTTGCTTGCATATGCGGCTGATAATGTCCCGGCCGTCTCTCGCCGCCGGAGGCAGGCCGCCGCCGATGACGGTCCACTGCCCGATCATGAAGAAGTTGTCCAAACCGGGTAACGTCTTGGGCAGGCCCTTCAACACCAGGCTCAGGGTATTTTTGGTGAGCAGCCAACCCTCGAAGGAAGCCTGCCAGTTGGCCGTATAACGCTCAAAGGTCACCGGCGAAGCCACATCGACCAGCTCCACCTGCTCCTTGATGCCGGGGCAGTATTCGTCGAGAGCGGCGATCACCTCCGCGGCGATGCGCTCTTTCTCCGCCTTATATTTCTCCTTGTCGGCATATAGGTCTTTCCAGTATTGGTAGTCGGTGGACAAGATGGTGATCACCACAGATTTGCCGGGCGGGGCCATGGTGGGATCGTATGAGTAGTGAGCAAAGGGGATGGTGTGGTGTTTCTTCGTACCGACGACGAGCGGTGTCGAAAGCGGTCGGATCACCATCTTCGGCTGTCCCGACAGATCTCGCCCTATACCCAGGGAAACCTGAACCAAAGACGGGAAAGGCTTCAGCCCGCCCTCATAATAGCTCCGGATTTCTTCATTTATGTATTTGCCGTCGAGCATCTTGAAGATGGTGGAATAGCCGTCTGCCGCCGAGATGATGTAATCGGCGCGCTGCTCGCTTTTGTCGGCCAACACTACCCCGACAGCCCGGCCGTTTTCGGTGATGATCTTTTCCACTCTTGACTTATAGCGGATCTTTCCGCCGAGCTCCAGGTAGCGCTGCTCTATGGCCCGCGCCAAGGAGAGGGAGCCGCCCACAGGATAGCCGGCATCTCCCGCATGCATAAAAGCTAGGGGAAAAACCAGGCCGAGGATGGGGAAATCGTCAAGACCCATATCTAAATGGGCAAAAGCTTCCCGCAGGAAAGGATTGGTAAAACGCTCGGCAAATTCCATCATGGAATATTTGCTGTATTTGGAAAGCGCCAATAAGGCGGGAATCATCCTGCCGAGCTTGGAAAGACCGCTCAAGATACCGGCATTATCAGGCATCTGGTCAATGTAGGACAGTTTGCGGATCACGCCGGCTAATTCTTTGCTGATGGCGGCATCCTCCGGCGCCAGCTCAAGAAGGTGCTGTTCCAGACGGTCGGCGTTGGTGTAAAGATTGAGCCTGCGGCCGTCGGCACTTTCATAGCACATATATACCTCATGGTTCACAATCTGCTTGCCCTTCAGGGCGCCCAACTCCTGCCAGATATGATGCATGCTGCCGGTCGGAGATGTTCCCACCAGCCAGTGAACGCAGCCATCGAAAGTATAGTCACCGCGCTGCCATGATGTGCACAACCCACCGGGCTGATTATGCAGCTCAAAAATGGTGGTCTCATATCCGTTCATCCGGGCATAGCAACCTGCCGATAAACCGGCAACGCCGGCTCCGATGATGGCGATCGACTTGGACATGGCGATCATCTCCTTATAATCGAGCGGGATATTCTTCACCGCTATAGCAATAATATTCCGATTCAGTTGGTACTGTCCTTCTAAATTTGCCTACAGCCATAAAAAAATACTTCTTCATGAATCTGAGAAAACGTTTTCCCATATCGGCTACCTATTCATATCGTGCATAATTATCGGAACGGCCTCGACCACAAACATGTTGTTATGAAGAAAACGCCAGATCCGTTTCAATGTGTACCGCATTCGCCCTTGTGTTTGACAAGCAGCTTTTCGGGCTAGTTCTGCAAGACAAACGTTCTGGGCTTCAAGTAAAGCGTCTACAATCAGAGCGAGAGTTTTTTGCTGTGCCGCATGTAAAGGATGGAAAATGGTGCAAATCCATAGTAGACTATGCATTGAAGAGACTCCTTTCTTGGCGTCCGTGCCATTTGTAATTTTGTGTACAAGGAGTCTCTTCTTCGCGTCTATGCGATTCCCGCTAAAGACTTAATTTTAATTTTCGCGATAATTATCAGACTTATTATTAAGAACATTCTAGGTAAAAGTGGGGGCGAAACAGAATTGAGTTCACTTAACTCGGCAAGGCCTGGATTGACCATGGATAAAGGAAGACCTTTATCGTTATGCGACCTATTTGCAAATAGAAACGGAAATAGATATCATTAAAATATTAATCTATTAAGATCTCGGGTAGCCATAGCTTGACCCATTGAAGATATAGCTTGCTTCAATGTATGCTCATTTGCTTGGCCGAGGCGAATGAATAAAACTTGGTCGTCGCGATGATTGATGAGGTCACGCAATCCCTCACGTAATTGGGCCAGTTCCAGTGAGGTTAAGCTGCAGAGAAATACCGAGTATTGTAAGGGATCACCGAAGTCCTGAACATACTGGTGAACTCGTCTCAAACGCTTGGGATCGCAGATATCATAGCTGACAATGAAGTAATCCCTCATGTCAACCTGCTCCTAGCGAGTAGTGAGGGGGGCGATTCCGGGTAATTCGTCTTCTAACACCCTGGCCAAAATGCGAGCTTCCACTTCCAGTACCCGTCTATATGATATGCGATAACCAAATATTGGATGGGTAATCAGCTCATTGAGCCTCCTTTCATATGCGGCAAAATAAACTTTTCGTCCGCTGTCGTTCAGATATATACCTCCATAAGCCGGGATAAAATGATTTTCCTGAATTTCCCTGGAATTTACTACCCGTAGTAATATAGAGTCAACAATGAGGGGACGGAAAGGCTCCATGAGATCAAGAGCTAGGGCAGGTCGGCCCGGGCGTAAGGCATGATAAAAGCCATACATAGGATCAAACCCAACCCTGGCAACGGCGCTCCAGGCATCGCGCAATAATAGGGAGTAGCCAAAGGAAAGCAGTGCATTTACCGGATCGAGAGGCGGGCGTCGATTGCGACCTTCCAAAGAAAATGCCGGTTTAAATTGTTCCCGAAGGCAACTGTTTAAGGCGGAGAAATATATACGGGCGGCTCGGCCTTCCAAGCCCAACAACACATCTTTATCTTTTGTTTGGGAGGCAGCATTGGCTAAATCCTGTAATTCGTTGAGCACCAAATTTAGCTTATCATCGTGTCTCTCAGCATTTCGCCGCAGAAGTGTGCGTTGGTTGATTAATTTTGCCTTAATTAGCTCACGAGCCAGCGGAAGAGCAAAATTAGGTTCGGCAAAGCGAACAAACTGACGATGGCGCAATTCAACATTCAAGGTGCCCAATCCATGGGCAATGCCGTTTAGAGAGCCGGTTAATGAGTGATAGGAAATACTGCGTCCGTCACGCATCAACCGATTCAGACATTGAGTGGTAACTTGAATATTGCCGAAAATGGCTACGTCTGCCACATCTTTTAATGGCAAATGTTCCGTGTCGCCTTCTGAAGATTCAATGACTAGTATTTTTTGCTTAATGCGCAAAGTTGCACCTTGGGTGGTTAAATATACCACGCCGCCGTCAGGACGTCCCGGTACTATACGACGGGGCGGTTTTTCCGTGGCATGACGGAGTAGGTTACACTCATCGGGCATGCATATATGATTTAGCGAACAGCGTAGGCATTTCGGTGAGTCAACTAGTGGGGGAGGCATGGGTTGAGAAAATGCTTCTTGAGCCTTGGCGATAACCTTATGTACCACATCTATTAAGACCGGGGTAAATGGGATTTCGACTTTTTTCCGCGTTTCCCGATAATAAAGCAGACCCCGGGTGCAATCAAACCCGGCGTCCCTCAATAATAATCCTTGAGCGCAAAGTTGAACTTGATCGCCGGCCCAGGCACCTTTTGGTAATTCATATTCTTCCCAGGTGACCGGTCTGTTGGAATCTGGAACGTTCCCATGCTTAGCTTCCACAGGTAGCCACTCGCCATTATCGGATCGGACGGCATCCAGTCGCCCGATTATACTCAATTTGGCACTGGATAGTTCCAATTCGCGCACTTCATTCCATGGTAGTTCATCAGGAGTAGTTTCATTATCGGTATTAATTTTTTTGCTAGTTTTCCTCCTTTTTGCTGCTCGTTGATGTTGAGAGCTGCCTTCAACCGTGTCAGCGCTCGGACTGAAGAGGTGTTGCACAAACATCAGATGATGCAAGCGCGGGCAATATACATATTCGTTCAAAGATCTCACAGTTACAAGTTGGTCCTCTTGTTCTTGCTGGATAGATATGGTTTCCGCCATGGTTGTTCACCGGCTTTCCCATTTAATTTGGGAAATATTCCCTCCATAGTTAGTATGGCCTTGGGATCGCCAGAAAATACCATGGCTGAGGGGGTGCTGTATGCCTGTTATTGATGATGTAAGCCCATAGCCCATCGCCTGATTGCGTTACCCACAAAAATATGTTTCAATGTTGCCGCGGCGTTTTAGCTGCGGATTCGAGTACGGCAGCCACGCCGTTGATGGAATCGCCCTCGCTTCAATGTTGCCGCAGCGTTTAAGCTGCGGATTCGGCCAGGCTGGCGTTCTGGCACTACCTTTGAGGGATGGGCTTCAATGTTGCCGCAACGTTTAAGCTGCGGATTCCGCCCTGCGGGCGAAGAACGTGGTGGACGATGATGACGCTTCAATGGTGCCGCAGCATTTAAGCTGCGGATTCCTACGCAAAGGGACACCAGCTTAGCCCTAATATTACGCTTCAATGGTGCCGCAGCGTTTAAGCTGCGGATTCCCAGAAGTGCTTTTAGCTCATGTGCCTGACCTTCGATCGCTTCAATGGTGCCGCAGCGTTTAAGCTGCGGATTCACTATGCCACGCTGCCCGAAAAGCATGGTGACGCTATAGGCTTCAATGGTGCCGCAGCGTTTAAGCTGCGGATTCCCGACACACTCTGGGCAGCATATGTACTACCTTTGTCAGCTTCAATGGTGCCGCAGCGTTTAAGCTGCGGATTCAGCTACGCCGAAGCGGCCAAGCTGCTGGAAGACTGGGCGGCTTCAATGGTGCCGCAGCGTTTAAGCTGCGGATTCAGGTGTCCGCTTGGCGAAGTCCCACATTTTTTCGAGGCTTCAATGGTGCCGCAGCGTTTAAGCTGCGGATTCCTAATGTCGTAAAGCATCCTCTCTATCAAGCAATCGAGCTTCAATGGTGCCGCAGCGTTTAAGCTGCGGATTCAGCACCACGTAGCGCCCACCGTCGAGCGGGAACTCGGCTTCAATGGTGCCGCAGCGTTTAAGCTGCGGATTCGTCCCAGGTGGCACGAAGTTTCTCCACGCTTCTGCAGCTTCAATGGTGCCGCAGCGTTTAAGCTGCGGATTCAAACAAGACTCACCCGACCGTCCCCGGTAAATTTGCCGCTTCAATGGTGCCGCAGCGTTTAAGCTGCGGATTCGGCCGACATCGGGGTATTCGACCTTGCAAAGCGGAAAGGCTTCAATGGTGCCGCAGCGTTTAAGCTGCGGATTCTGCGTGACGAGTACGACAAGCTGGTGCAGTATGCCAAGCTTCAATGGTGCCGCAGCGTTTAAGCTGCGGATTCCCGGCATACCGACACCAAAACAGCAAAAACAATCAGCGCTTCAATGGTGCCGCAGCGTTTAAGCTGCGGATTCGTAATCACGGCATAGGTGAATTTGCCACCTTTTTCAGCTGCTTCAATGGTGCCGCAGCGTTTAAGCTGCGGATTCGCAGGTCTTGAATCATCTGTAACAGGTCTTTGTTGGTGCTTCAATGGTGCCGCAGCGTTTAAGCTGCGGATTCTCGGCGAGCGCAGCCACCAGTAACGGGCTTACAACCACGCTTCAATGGTGCCGCAGCGTTTAAGCTGCGGATTCAGGTGTCCGCTTGGCGAAGTCCCACATTTTTTCGAGGCTTCAATGGTGCCGCAGCGTTTAAGCTGCGGATTCCCGATCCCCGAATGGGCAGATATGCGCGATGATATGGGCTTCAATGGTGCCGCAGCGTTTAAGCTGCGGATTCAACTCCCCTGACACCGGGCTGTCAGCCAAAGCGGCGGCTTCAATGGTGCCGCAGCGTTTAAGCTGCGGATTCAAGGAGTGAGCCCATGAAAAATCTCCTTGCCGTAATCGGCTTCAATGGTGCCGCAGCGTTTAAGCTGCGGATTCTCTACACTCACCCCGACATCGAGGACCTACGGAAGACCATCGGCTTCAATGGTGCCGCAGCGTTTAAGCTGCGGATTCGATATCGTGTATATCGGGGCCGTCGGCGTTACGACGAGGCTTCAATGGTGCCGCAGCGTTTAAGCTGCGGATTCGTCTGTAAAAACCTACAGGAGATGAGCGATGTGGTTCGGGCTTCAATGGTGCCGCAGCGTTTAAGCTGCGGATTCCTTGGTCTCCTGGTCTCGCATCAGGATCGCCGCTCGGCTTCAATGGTGCCGCAGCGTTTAAGCTGCGGATTCGCACCAGGGGTCTACCGATGCTCACTGGTTCGATACTCGCTTCAATGGTGCCGCAGCGTTTAAGCTGCGGATTCGACTTCGCCACGGCTACCACCGATGAGGACTGGATGACGCTTCAATGGTGCCGCAGCGTTTAAGCTGCGGATTCGTATTTCGAATGCGATTGTACGACTTACAACCATTCAAGCTTCAATGGTGCCGCAGCGTTTAAGCTGCGGATTCCCGGACGAGCAGCGGCAGCAGGTAGAAGCAGAGTTGGCGCTTCAATGGTGCCGCAGCGTTTAAGCTGCGGATTCGGCGGCGCACTCTGAGGAGGCGGCGTCATGATTGTACTGCTTCAATGGTGCCGCAGCGTTTAAGCTGCGGATTCGTTATGCGAGAGACTGTTAAAACTGAAGAAGGACAAAGCTTCAATGGTGCCGCAGCGTTTAAGCTGCGGATTCCTACGCCCACGACGGCGTAGTCGTCACTGTTGGAGGTGGCTTCAATGGTGCCGCAGCGTTTAAGCTGCGGATTCGCTGCAGGCGGGGACGGGGTACACCTATCTCGTTACGCCGCTTCAATGGTGCCGCAGCGTTTAAGCTGCGGATTCCCCTCTGGCGAGTGGCGCATATCCAACCCGTGCATGGCGGGCTTCAATGGTGCCGCAGCGTTTAAGCTGCGGATTCACCGGAAACCTCGAAGGGTTCGCAAACCGTATGGTCACGCTTCAATGGTGCCGCAGCGTTTAAGCTGCGGATTCGCTGTAGGCGATGCCGATGAATTACGCCGTATGTTGGCGCTTCAATGGTGCCGCAGCGTTTAAGCTGCGGATTCGGTTCCCGACCCCCCGAAAGGTGAAACACCAAAGGGCTTCAATGGTGCCGCAGCGTTTAAGCTGCGGATTCTTTGAAAACCGGCGAAAAATGGTAGTTCAAGGAGTGCTTCAATGGTGCCGCAGCGTTTAAGCTGCGGATTCACCAAACGTTGGCGAAACCAGGAGCTGTTATGGTCGGGCTTCAATGGTGCCGCAGCGTTTAAGCTGCGGATTCGATACGACCGGAAGAGTCTCGGACCGCATCGTCCGTGAGCTTCAATGGTGCCGCAGCGTTTAAGCTGCGGATTCATGTTTTCGTGAAAAAATTTTTTGGGAAATTTGAAAGCTTCAATGGTGCCGCAGCGTTTAAGCTGCGGATTCATAGACATTCAAAAGTACATAGAATTTATTAAGCAGCTTCAATGGTGCCGCAGCGTTTAAGCTGCGGATTCCTACGCCCACCGTATCATCATTCCGATCCGCTGGGAGCTTCAATGGTGCCGCAGCGTTTAAGCTGCGGATTCGCCTCATAACTGAACTGATAGAAAGCTATCTGGAAGGGCTTCAATGGTGCCGCAGCGTTTAAGCTGCGGATTCGTGATCCAGAAAACGCTATTTTACGTCGATGACAAAGGTGTGCTTCAATGGTGCCGCAGCGTTTAAGCTGCGGATTCCGGCATAGGCTGCGGAGTACGTCGGTAGGCATTGTAAAGCTTCAATGGTGCCGCAGCGTTTAAGCTGCGGATTCCCAACTGGATCGATACCACAAACACTGGCGATCGTTCCGCTTCAATGGTG
Organism: Bacillota bacterium; assembly: GCA_012840225.1. Lineage (GTDB taxonomy): Bacteria > Bacillota > Limnochordia > DTU080 > DTU080 > DULU01. The sequence goes on along the minus strand of DULU01000002.1, from coordinate 490 downwards.
CCGCAGCGTTTAAGCTGCGGATTCCGGCCCGCAAGGCCGTCTCTGATTTTGTGGATAGCGTCCTCGCTTCAATGGTGCCGCAGCGTTTAAGCTGCGGATTCGCAAGAAAGGAGCAGATACATGGATCCATTTGATCAGCTTCAATGGTGCCGCAGCGTTTAAGCTGCGGATTCGTGGAAGAACTTGTTAAGGCCGCAGACGGGCTGTATGTAAAGGCTTCAATGGTGCCGCAGCGTTTAAGCTGCGGATTCAAGCCGTTTACCGATCCGCGGTCGCCGGAGGAAATTGGCTTCAATGGTGCCGCAGCGTTTAAGCTGCGGATTCCCTGCAGCATGCGTTGTCCCCTCCTCGTGGCATACGCAAAGCTTCAATGGTGCCGCAGCGTTTAAGCTGCGGATTCAGCTGGCTCAAAAAACATGCATCAGAAGCCATTTTTATTGATGCTTTTCGAGCACCCCCATTACGTATCATACAAAGAAAGAACGACTGC